>CAKZMA010001222.1 GCA_937127375.1 uncultured Coleofasciculus sp.
AAACCCGCCCTTTGTTTTAGTTTTGAATGTGTAGGGGCGGGTTTAGGGACTAACTTTGATTGTTGTTCCTAGCTTAGCTACAAAACCCGCCCTCACCTCCGTTCGTTCAAAAGCAAAACTTGGGCTGGGGCGGGTTTTGTTACATCGGGATGAGGTAAAAAACGATAATAGTCAAACCCGCCCCTACACACAATTTAGAACGGTTCAGATTAGATCATTTTTGCCCTCGCCCGTTCTGAACGTGCCTCAGCACTTTCCATCACATCTGCCATTTTATGCACCATTTCTCCGGGATAGTTTTCTAACACTTTTGTCGATAGCGAAACGCGATTCGTCCCTTCATCTAAGTCAATCACGATCGCTTTAATTGATTGACCCACCTCAAACATATCCGTCAATGATTCCACCATATTTTGGCTGACTTGTTTGATATGCAACAAGCCAGTAATCCCTTCTAATTCCACAAACACACCAAAAGGTCTGATATTGGAAACCGTACCTTCCACTAACTGTCCAACCTCTAGCATCGAGAAACTTGCAGCGCGAGTAGCTTCCCGTTGGGAAAAGACTAACTTGCTGCGATCGCGATCGGCTTCCAGGATGCTTACGGTTAAACTTTGACCAATCAGCGACTCTAAATTCCCCCGTTGATTCAGGTGCGATCGCGGAATAAATCCTCGCAATCCCTGCCAATCTATCGTCACACCGCCTTTATTCACGCCAGTCACCTGCACCTGTAGCGACTTGCCACTGTCTTGGATTTGCGCCAGTTGATCCCAAATCTTATTGATTTCCAACTGACGCCGTGATAGAGTTATCTGACCTTCAGCATTCTGTTCCCGAATAATCAGAAACTCCAACTCTTCCTGCAATGGCAGCACTTCTGACCAATCTTCTACAGGGGCTACTGACACCTCCTGTCCCGGAACATACGCCAGGGATTTCCCGCCAATATCGACATAAACACCATCTACGTCGTAGCTATGCACTTTGCCTCGCACCACCTGCCCTTGGCTAAATTCGTAGTCATATTCTTCCAGGGCTTTGGCAAAATCTTCCATGGAAAAGGCAGTTTTGCTGGTTTGAGAACGGGTTGATTCTGAAGTCATGAGTATTAAGTGTTGAAAAAATCGATGTATCATTTATCATTTGTCATTCGAGGTTAGTGATGACAAATAATCGATGACGAATAACTACAGTTCCTGCTGAAATAGCGCCTTCACTTTTTCCCAAGCATCTTTTGCCGCTTGTGGGTTATAGCTGGCACGTTGATCGCAGAAAAATCCATGATCAGCGCCCTCATAGCGAAAGATCTGGTGAGAAATTTGCTGCTTTTTCAGTTCAGCTTCAATCTGGTTAACTTGTTCAGCCGGGATGCTAGCATCGTCCCAACCAAAGAAGAGATGGATCGTTCCGGTAATATCCTGAGTGCGGGTAATCGTTGGTTCATCTCCTCCTGGCATCATCGTGGCAATTCCTGCACCATAGAAGGAGGCTGTGGCTTTAATATCGGGTAAGGTTGCCGCTAGATAAGCGACATGACCCCCAAAACAGAAGCCGATACAGCCGATCGCATTCGATTTAACGGGTGTTTGCCCCCGTAAGTAGTCAATCGCCCCTTGAATGTCACCCAGCAGTTCCTCCGCCTTAGTTTGCGCCTTATACTCCTTGCCAATTTTCAGGTCAGCTTCGGTGTATCCCGTTTCAAAACCGGGGGCTTGGCGTTGATAGAGGGCGGGTGCGATCGCGACATATCCCTCTTTGGCAATCCGCTGAGTCACGTCTCGGATATGGTCATTCACGCCAAAAATTTCCTGCAACACGACCACCCCTGGTAAAGACTCCTCTCCCACGGGCATCGCTAAGTAAGCGTCTATTTGTAGAGAGCCGTTTGTAATCTTCACCCAATCGCTTTTGATTTCTCTAGCCGTCATAATTCAGGTTCATGCTGTTGTTCGTCGATCTATCGCAGTCCTCGCTGCTATGGCTTTTGACCTTCTGGTCAACGGTCAAACTTCTGCTTAATTGTAACGCTCACGTCCCCCCAATTCAGCAAATTATTTACGGATTATTATAATTCTATTGGTTTACTTATTATTTTTCAAGGATTTATTGTCTATTTCTGGGGGTAAGCCACCCTCTAATGATTTGGACAAACCAGAATAGGATTTTAGTTTTCAATCTACTGATTTAAACAAATAAAAAATCTATTGCAATTTGTAAGCTGATCAAACTAGACTATTTAATGAACACCTATCATTAAACTAACGGATTACCGAAACTATACGTTATACTCTTGTGTCTATTGAAGAGCAAGTGCTTGGGAGACTTTATAATGGTTCAGCATCATATCCAGCCTGATAGCGAAATCCCTGCTTCAAAGCAGCTATTCGACCAAATTCAGTTTGCGATCGCCTCTCGCCAATATCCGCCGGGACATAAATTGCCCAGTACCCGTCAGTTAGCCATGGAGACGGGGTTGCATCGGAATACAATCAGTAAAGTGTACCGCCAGCTAGAAGAAACCGGACTGGTTGCATCCATCGCTGGATCAGGGATTTATGTCAAAGCCCAGGGTCATGAAGGTGGCACTCAGCGCCAATCTCCGATTCTCAAGCAATATCCACAAGCCTCCAGCATTGTTCAGCAGAGTCTGGACGAATTACTCTCGCAAGGATGTTCCCTCAATGAAGCCCGCGAACTCTTTTTAGCCGAAATTGACTGGCGGTTGCGCTGTAGTGCTAGAGTGCTGGTTACCGTAGAGTCACGAGATATGGGCGCAGGGGAGTTAATGGTGCAGGAATTGGAATCCGCCCTGGGAATTCCCGTCCAGTTAGTCCCCTTAGAAGAATTAGAGCAAACCCTAGAACGCACCAATTCTGGTACAGTCGTCACCAGCCGCTATTTTATCCAAAAAGCCGAAGCGATCGCCGCGCCGAAATCTGTGCGGGTGATTCCGGTGGATATCCACGACTACGGACAAGAAATCGAAATTGTTAAAACTCTCCCCAAAGATAGCTGTCTGGGCTGTGTAAGTTTGAGTGGGGGTATTCTACGGATTGTAGATGTGATTATCCACAGTTTACGTGGGGATGATTTACTCCTGATTACCGCTCAGGTTAATGATAAATATAAACTTAATGCCTTAGTCCGTAGTGCGCGAACAATTATTAGCGATCAAGCCAGTTATGATGCCGTTAAACGGGCAATTCTAGACGCCAGGGATGATCTGATCCGTCCGCCTAAGCTGGTTTGCAGTGAAAATTATATTGGCACAAAATCGATTAATTTACTCAAACGTGAGTTGGGTTTAGGGTAATTAGCGGTTGCTGAATAAGGATTGTGGTGAGGATAGGGAATTCTTAACAGGGAACGGTTGTAGTGCGAGCGTCTCGCTCGCTATTTTGTATGGTTTTATCTATCAAGTTATCTCAATGCCATGCCTAAGTTTACCTTTGCCGCTATCTCTCTAGACGATCTAAAATCCTTCATTCACCTCCATGAAGGATTCATCGGCAACTATGAATGGAACCAAACTGATTCTATTGTCTTAACAGAACATGAACAACAGCGAGTCACAGAGGTAAGTACAGTGGTAGAGACGTTGCATGCAACGTCTCTACAGACTAATTCGCTCTAGCAATACCTCATTAATAACTATTTGATAACCAATCCCTCTTTTTTGGGCTTCTTCTTTCGCCCATGCTAACACTTTCGGGTGAATTCTAATCGAAATTGGCTCATAATTCTCCTCTTCATTTTTAACAGGTCTATCCCGCTTTCTCAACTCCATACCAAACTGTTCAGAAATCGCTGCTCTGAATTTCTGATTTTCTTCTGGTGTAACTCGCCTCGCCCTCTCAAAAGGGAATTCAGATTCCTTGTTCATATCTCCTGCGTTCTCTTTTTGTCGCTTTTCTGGCACTGATTATCCGAAGCTTTTCACCGCGCATTGTAAAAACAACTACGATCATTGAGCCATTTTCCGCTTCCCCAATTGCCCATTCTCGTTCTTCTCCCTCGGAATGCTTGGAGTCTTCCGTAAACAGGAGATAGGGATCAGCAAAAACTGTCACGGTTTCCTCAAATGTAACACCATGTTTACGAAAATTGGACTCAGCTTTGTTGTCGTCCCACTCAAAGCGCATTTTTTTATAGTATATACCAAAACATCGGTCTTCTAGTTATTTTATAGTAGCGATCGCCTTTTCTCAGCTAGCACGTTAACGCAGGTCACGAAATTGGCGATCGCACTGTGCGTCAGAATGAATCGCCTTTCAGGGAGAGGGCGGATCATGTACTCTCAGGGAGCGAAGTAATATAGAATGGACATACGGCTTCAGGGAGGAGATCGACACTATGCCTAGGGTTTTAGATCCAAACAAATCCTACACCTTTAGCAAATATTTTGATTTGCCTTATTCACCTGAAGATATTTTGGCAGATTTAGGCTGTACCCTTGAGCGTACCGATCGCAAAGATCTTCCCTATACGCAATGTGAATTAGATTGGCTACCTGAATTCGCACAGAGTATGCGGCGCAGACTGAAACGGGTGAATACCACGACTGAACAGGCACGCCGGGAGGCATTGATTTTTCCGTTGATCGATCAGATTTGCGATCGCTTAAACTATTCAATCAATATTGAGTATACCGTTAGTGTGAGCAATTGGTTAAAAGGTTCACTCGATTACTATATTTCCAGTCCCAGCAATTTTCTAATCATTGAAGCCAAGCAATCGGATTTAACCAAAGGCTTTACTCAGCTTGCTGTTGAATTGATTGCCCTCGATCACTGGGTAGAAAGTGAGAGTCCGATTTTGTACGGTGCGGTTTCGAGCGGGGAAATTTGGCGATTTGGGCTGTATGATCGCGCCGCACATCATCTGGTGGAATATTTACCTTTACATCCAATACCCCAGAATTTAGAGTTTGTAACGCGGACGATTATTGGAATTTTGCAGGGAGAGGCGATCAGGGACAATCCATTGCCACTATCGATTTAGGATTGCTATATAATTTAGATGAATTAGTGTAATGATGTAAACATTATGCCCTTCTATTTTAATGAAAACCGCGACAATCTACTCAATATACCGATCAATATCCCGCCCAAAATCAAAACTGTGATAAGTTTTCTTAATAAAAGCAGCACGTAGTAAGTATCCGCATAAGCCAGAACTAGAACTGTACCAGGATGCAATCGAGCGGCTCGAACGAGATCGCGGACGGTAGAGTTTATCCAAACATGCTCACCTTTTCACCCCTTCAAGATCAAAACTGAAAAGACTCCACCTTTTAACTTAGATGGAGTCCGAATGGGTGTAAACTAAATGAAGCGAAAACTACAGAATACGGAAGATAAAGGGATAGCGGAAAGACTGATCAGGATTGTTCAACACTTTCACAATCCCGATAATTGGCATAACGATATTCACGATACCCAAAAGACCTAATAGGGGCCAACCGATAAGGACAATTGTCAAGATGCCAAAGATTACACCGTAAATCCAAAGGTTAATGTGAAAATTCAGCGATTCTGTCGCGTTTTCTTTGACCACTGGGTCATCCGACACTAACAAAACGGCGATCGGAATACCGATAGATACCAACGCCGCACTAATAAAAATTGATCCATGACAGAGGCCAGATAAAAGCTTGCGTTTGTCGCTATCATAAACATCATACGTCATGCGACAGTCCTCCTTCCCCTCAAGGGAAACTAACTCTTCATTCTGACTGTAGCAGGTTCGCTAAACAATACAGGTCGTGAATTCCGCCCTAGACAGGGGGGATATTTCTCTGGGTCACACCTTTAGAACAGTGAACAGTGAACAGTGAACAGGAAGCGTTTTGAGTTATGTAATTTGCATACCCCTACACGCCATAGCCTACACCCTCCTTAAGCCGTCAAGCTAACCTCTGGCTTGGGTACAGGTTGCTGTCGATGTTGCTGAATCGGAATCGCGATCGCGAATTCTGCGCCTTGTCCTGGTGCGGATCGACAGTTTAGCTGACCCTGATGTCTATCAACGACGATTTGATAGCTAATGGATAGTCCTAATCCGGTTCCTTTACCTACAGGTTTGGTGGTAAAGAAGGGGTCAAAGAGTTGACGCTGAGTTTTTTCGCTCATTCCCGGACCGTTATCGATAATTCGGATCGCAACTTGGTTAGGTGCGATCGCTTCGGTACGAATCCGAATCGTGGGATGATTTTTTCCATTATCCGTAGTTCTTGATTCCTCCAACGCATCGATCGCGTTACTCAAGAGATTCATAAACACTTGATTGAGTTGTCCCACGTAGCATTCGACTTTGGGTAAGTCTCCATACTCTTTAACAATCTGAATTTCCGTATATCCCAGTTTTGCCTTGAGTTGATTTTGCAGAATCAGCAATGTACCCTCTAACCCTTCATGCAAATCTACCGCCTTCACCTCAGCTTGATCCATCCGAGCAAAGTTACGCAACGACAGCACAATCTGACGAATCCGCTTGGTTCCTACTTCCATTGATTCGAGTAGGCGAGGTAAGTCGTCTCGCAGAAACCCTAAATCCATCTGTTCCGCCGTCTCTTGAATTTCTGGGACAGGTTGGGGATAGTGTTTATCGTACAGGGAAATTACATCCAGTAAATTTTGTGCATAATTTTTGGCATGCACCAGATTTCCGAAAATAAAGTTAACTGGATTATTAATTTCATGGGCTAATCCGGCGACGAGTTGTCCCAAACTCGACATTTTCTCTGTATGCACCAATTGGGCTTGGGCATGTTTTAAGTCACGCAACGCCTGTTCTAAGAGGCTAGCTTTTTGCTGAATTTCATCCTGCGATCGCCTAAGGGCAACTTCGGTTTGCTGACGTTCTCTAATTTCAGCTTCTAAACGCTTATTGGCGGCTTCAATTTCAACCGCACTGGCAACATCAAAGGCTTTGGGCATTAATGGGATTAATTCTAGGGCAGTATAGACAGAAATTAACGCCGTAATCGCTTTGACTAATCCAGAGAGCCAATAATCGGGATGCCAAATCGTCCAAATTGCCATCGCATGAGTAGTACCGCAGGCAATGATAAAAGCGGCAAACATGAGAAAAACACGGGAAAACAGCAAATCCTGTCGTTGGCAAACAAAATAGATTAAGGTTAGGGGAATTGAAGCATAAGCTAGGGCAATGAAGGCATCGGATAACAGATGTAGCCAGACTAAACCGGGCTTCCAAAGGTAGCAGTTGCCATGAGGCATGAAAAGTGTGGCAGTCAAACTATGCATGATCAACGACTGCATAATGTCTCCTTATAATCAATAATCAGCTCTTATCTGGTAAAATTAAAACGGTTTGAGGGGACTCAATCAGTGATCTGTGAAACAGTGAACTATGACTCAGCATACAGTCAGGAACCTCACGCTTCCTTGTTACCCCTTACTAACCCTGATTTTTGATGGTGGAGGATGTAACCCTCTAGCCAGGAAATAAGGAGAAAGTTCTCACCCTGTTAACGTTTGAACCTGAAGGAATTGGATTTACCCAAAAGGCGCTGATTTCAGTATTCCCCAGAATTAGCAGAAATTACACCTTCTAGGGTTATAACCTATAGGGTTAATTTTGATAAAAAAAGCTTGACAATTTATGACTTAGGATATAGAAAATACTAACTCAAGCCAACCGACCCAGGATCTCAACTTCTATAATGGAAGGCTGAGTGTTCCGTAATTAGGCGTTTTGAATGTCCACTGAACTTAAGGCTGAACTGCAAACGGCGGTTGAACACCGACGAAATTTTGCGATTATTTCCCACCCAGACGCGGGGAAAACGACGCTAACCGAGAAGCTGTTGCTATATGGAGGTGCGATTCACGAAGCCGGGGCGGTGAAAGCACGACGGGCGCAGCGTAAGGCAACGTCGGACTGGATGGCGATGGAACAACAACGGGGAATTTCGATTACCTCGACGGTGTTGCAGTTCGCGTACAGGAATCGCCAGATTAATTTGCTGGACACGCCGGGACACCAAGATTTTAGTGAAGATACCTATCGCACATTGGCGGCGGCGGATAATGCAGTGATGCTGGTGGATGCGGCGAAGGGGTTGGAACCACAGACGCGCAAGTTGTTTGAAGTGTGTCGGATGCGATCGCTGCCGATTTTCACATTTATGAACAAGATGGATCGCCCATCGCGGGAACCCTTGGAACTGTTGGATGAAATTGAGCAGGAGTTAGGGTTACAGACGTATGCCGTGAATTGGCCCATTGGTATGGGCGATCGGTTTAAGGGAGTGTTTGACCGTCGTCTGCGGCAAATTCACCTATTTGAACGCACGGCACATGGGAGTAGGGAAGCGGGAGACACGGTAATCGATTTGGGGGATTCCCGGATTGAAAAATTGCTGGATCAAGACCTGTATTATCAGTTGAAAGAAGAACTAGAACTGATTGAGGGGATTGGACCGGATTTAGATTTAGAGTTGGTGCATCAGGGTCAGATGACGCCTGTATTCTTCGGTAGTGCGATGACCAACTTTGGCGTCAAACTGTTTTTGGATGCCTTTTTAGAGTACGCCATGCAACCAGAAGCCTACAAGTCTACTGAGGGGGAAATGCAGCCAACCTATCCCGACTTCAGCGGATTTGTGTTTAAGCTGCAAGCCAATATGGACCCCAAGCACCGGGATAGAGTGGCATTTGTCCGGGTTTGTACAGGTCGATTTGACAAGGACATGACCGTGAGTCATGCGCGGACGGGTAAAACGGTACGGTTGTCAAGACCTCAGAAGCTATTTGCCCAAGGCAGGGAATCTCTGGACGTGGCATATCCAGGGGATGTGATTGGGTTAAATAATCCAGGAGTGTTTGCGATCGGGGATACGATTTACAATGGCAAGCGCTTGGAGTATGAAGGGATTCCCTGCTTTTCTCCGGAATTATTTGCCTATTTGAAAAATCCCAATCCTTCTAAATTTAAGCAATTCCACAAAGGGGTAACTGAGTTGCGCGAAGAGGGGGCAATCCAGATTATGTACTCGGTGGATGAGTCCAAGCGCGACCCAATTTTAGCCGCCGTGGGACAGTTGCAATTTGAGGTAGTTCAGTTCCGCTTACAGAATGAATATGGCGTAGAAACGTTATTGGATATGTTGCCCTATAGTGTTGCCCGTTGGGTAGCTGGAGGGTGGCAAGCTTTAGAGAAAGCGGGACGTTTGTTTAACACGGCGGTGGTGAAAGATAACTGGGGGCGTCCGGTTTTGCTGTTTAAGAATGAGTGGAATTTACAGCAGGTGATTGGGGATCATCCAGAGTTGCAGTTGAATGCAACAGCGCCTGTGACATCGGGACAGGAACCCGATTCGTTGTGACCTCTCCCCTAACCCCTCTCCTGCGAGGAGAGGGGAATAAAGTGACCTCTCCCCTAACCCCTCTCCTGCGAGGAGAGGGGAATAAAGAAAAAACGATGGCGAATGGAATTCTCAGCTACACAAACCAAGTCCGCCTGCGCGAACTGATGTTGAGACTGATTTGACCGAAATAACTACCTGGTCACAATTGATAGCCCAGCCATTCTTTTCCGGATACAGCGAGGCAGATGCTATCTATGACAACATTTGATTCCACATTCCGGACTTCGCGGTGGAATAGGTAATGATTACGAAAATCCGGATCGGGCATCTTAACCTTATAGAAAAATGATATTATTAAGGATTAAGTTATGAGATAATTAATTTTAAGCTTAGTATACCAATTAGATTGCAACAACCGTTTGAAATCAAACAACACAAAATAAAATTTATCACATAAAACTATAGTCATTCGTTAAGCAATTTAGCTCCACAAGAATTCAATTGAAGGATGTCGCTTTATGGCAATTGTTGTAACCCTTAACCCAGAGTTAGAAGCGCTACTGCGTGACAAAGCCGCTCGGCAAGGTCAAGATGTTGGTCTTGTTGCATCTGAATTACTGGCTCGTGTTTTAGAGTGGGAAGAACAAGATTCAGAGGAAGCTATTAAAGGCATTCAGCAAGGTTTAGATGATTTTGAGGCGGGTCGATTTCGCTCTTTCCAAGAGTTTGCTGACGAACAACGCCGTAGGTATAACTTGCCAGCCGATTCATGAAGTATCGTATTGAAATTTCAAGTGTAGCAGAAGCCGAAGCGGATAGTGCATTTCTGCGGTTTTCCCAAGTTACCTCTCCTACAAGAGCAAGTCAATGGTATTCCGGATTACTGCAAACCATTGAGTCTTTATCTCAAATGCCGAAACGCTGTCCACTAGCACGGGAAAATGAGTATTTTAGCCAAGAAATTCGGCAACTACTTTATGGCAAAGGGCGCAACTCATACCGCATTCTATTTACGATTTTGGCAGGACAAGACGTATCGACGGTTCGCATTTTGCATATCCGACATGCTTCACAGCAAACTCTTGGTGAAAATCCAGAAGAACCCAACACCATCTAACAACTCGTCGTCGCCTACAGGTGATGAACAAGTGTAGCCAAACCAGACTCGGTTGGGGAATCAGTCTAATTGTAGATGATTCAGGTCACCGGAAAAGCAACAACTTTACCGCCGGAGTCGGAAGGCAGTATAATCGAACCGAAGAAACGGCATCCATCTGATGTTCTGAGGCTCCTGACCCAATATCGGGAAATCCGCTACGATCAATAAAATAGTAGTTTTGCGATCGCACTATGCCTTCCCCCTTTCCTGGGATGAATCCATACCTGGAAACTCCCCAACTCTGGTCAGAATTCCATAGTCGGCTAATTGTCGCGATCGCAGATGCACTCAACCCCCAAATCCTGCCGAAATATAGGGCGGCGGTTGAACGTCGTATCTATGAAATGAGTGATGGAGAGTCTGTCTTAGTCGGAATTCCTGATGTCAGCGTCACTCAGGGAATCAGTCGCCCCAGCCAAGAGGAACTATCCAGCACCATTGGCACACTGACACCACAACCCACGATTGTTACAGTACCAATGCCTGAAGAGGTTCGCGAAAGTTACCTGGAAATCCGCGAAATTGAAACGGGGTTAGTTGTCACCGTTATTGAACTCCTCTCTCCCAAAAACAAAAAAGCGGGTTCAGGGCGCATCGCCTACGAAACCAAACGCCAAAACATTCTACGCAGCCTTGCTCATCTCGTGGAAATTGACTTACTTCGTGCGGGTACACCGATGCCCATGCGGGGACAATTTGCACCATCCCTTTATCGTATCCTGATTAGTCAGGCTGATCAGCGTCCTCGTGCTAATTTATATTCTTTATCCTTGCAAACTCCAATTCCTATTTTGAAAATCCCTCTGCGTCGAGGCGAGAATGAACCGACACTGGATTTACAACGTTTAATTCACGAGGTATACGATCGCGCAGGTTTTGCCTTTGTCATTGACTACAATCGTCAGCTTTCCCCCCGTCTTACTCAAGCCGATCAAACTTGGTTGACGGAACATCTAAAATCCCAGGATTTGCTCAACTTATCGGATTCCTAACGTTTCACAGGAAGCCTAGAAACCTGCGTCGGGGCGGATTTAGTTAAAGAAAGGGTGCAACCGAAAAGATAGTAGTAGAGACGTTGCATGCAACGTCTCTACTACCTTATAACCCAGTCCGCGCAGGCGGACTTTGTTTGTCTAGCAGCGATTTCAATCGCCATGGCAAAACAATCGCCATGGCAAAACTACGGCAAAAGGGGGTTCTTATTCAACAAATCCTAATTAACTCGATAAACCAACCACTTCTCCAGTCCCTTTAACTACTTCCCCAATCCGATAAGCCGTAACACCTTGAGATTCAAACCAACGACAGGTTTTTTCGGCTTGAACAGATGACACCAACACCACAAACCCAATCCCCATATTGAACGTATTAAACATCTCTTCTCGACTCACTTGACCCGCCTCAGCAAGCCACCGAAAAATCGGTAAAATCTCCCAACTATTCGGCTCAATCTGCACCGATTGCCCTTGACCTAAACACCGAGGTAAATTTTCCGGCAAACCGCCCCCTGTAATGTGAGCCATTCCATGAATTTCAATCCCAGCTTTTAGCGCATCCAGAATCGGTTTCACGTAAATTTGAGTCGGCGTCAGCAACACATCTCCTAAACGTTGACCCCCTAGTAAATCGGGACAGCTATCCCAACTTAAGGGAGAATCCTGGTTAACTGAATCGCTAACAATTTTGCGGACTAAACTAAACCCATTACTGTGAACCCCCTGACTGGCTAAACCAATCGCCACATCTCCCAATTGCACCTGAGAACCGTCTAAAATTTCGCTTTTTTCCACCATTCCCACACAAAACCCGGCAATGTCATACTCTCCCGGTTGATAAAAACCAGGCATTTCTGCGGTTTCTCCTCCCAACAACGCGCAGCCAGCCTGACGACATCCCTGAGCAATACCCGCTACCACCTGCGTGAGTTGCGCTTGATTCAGCTTTCCTGTGGCTAAATAGTCCAAAAAAAATAGGGGTTGTGCGCCAGATGTCAAGACATCGTTGATACACATGGCAACTAAGTCAATACCAACAGTGTCGTGACGATTTAACTCATGAGCCAGTTTCAGCTTTGTCCCCACTCCATCAGTTCCCGATACTAAAACGGGTTCGCGATATCCCATCGGTAACTGGAAACAACCATTAAAGCCACCGAGTCCACCTAAAACTTCGGGTCGATGGGTGCTTTGGACTAGCCCTCTAATCTGCTGTACAAACGCTCGACCTGCTTCGATATCAACACCAGCTTCTCGATAATCCATGAAATACCACTAGAAATGAAAGAATTTTTCCGAATGTAGGGGCGGGTTTCACTATTATCCTTTGTTTTCCGCCCCAATGTGACTAAACCCGCCCCAACCCAGGAATATAGGGGCGGGTTTATTACAGTTATTGGTTTTTGCCAAAACGTTATCGGTAAAACCCGCCCCTACAGCATTGATGGAAAACCTTCGCCGCGACGGTCGAGGCTTGTTGTCTCTATTGTAAACTTTTGTTAAAAATCTCGTAAATTCCCTGAGAGGGGTAAAAGCGGGAAATCCTTGCCAGATTAAGCTTTAGAGCAAATTACATGATATCGCACTTTTGAAAATCTTATGGCTGATTCCCAAAAATCACTGATCCCCAAACCCAAAACTTCGTGTTAGTCTGTGTCAGTTCCACAAAAATAGGACGAAATCGAAATGAGTATGAGTTGCAGCAGATTTTTCTTAATTCTCTTGCATCACCACCCATAACCCTAAACGTAGAATTCCAGAGGCTTTTGATATAGGCTTATGAATCAGCGAATTTTGAGTGGTCTCACTGTTACCGTCTTAACCACAGCCCTCAGCACAGTGATATCCAATCCGGCTAACCAAGCTCAGGCAGTTGACCAAGGTTCTGAGGGCAACTTGACTCCCGCTCAAGCGCTACACTCTCGGCAAACAATTCCCTCAACCTCCTCTCAACCAACTCCTCAGCCACCAGAGGTGGTAAAAGTGGGAGAATTTCAATCCCCAACGGCTCAAGTTGGGGAAGCAGAAGAAATCATTGCTAAAATTCATGCCTATTCACTCGATGGGCGTCAGGCGGCTACTCTTTATGTGCGCGACATCCCTGTCCTGACGTTCTTAGGTTCTCCTGCAACGGCGAATAATAACACCAAAGTGGGAGAAGTGGCTCTGGGAAATGACGCTGAACCCGAGTATTCCTCATCGAAAACGGTGTCTGACTATCAATCCTCAGAGGTAGACCAACTGGACAATACTGCCTCGCCCAGTGTCACCTCGACCAGTAATACCAATCCAGATGATGCCGTAGGGCGGGCGACAGCGGTTGCGGCTCAACTCAATCAACTGCATCGGGATAATATTGATGCAGACGCGATCGCCGTTCGTTGGAATGAGTCGTGTAACTGCTACAGCATCAAGGTAAACGACCAGGAGTTGGTGCAAGTTAACGAAAATACCATTCTGCCTGATACCACCGAAAACCTAACCGAAGATGCCCGACAAGCCACGAACCGACTGCGACGCTTGATGGGTAATGCTCCCCCCCTACGCCAAATTGAGGGGAAACCCAAAGCCCAGACAATTGCCCAAGTCGCCCTAGGTCCTGTGCGCTTCCAGGTTAAGGGTATTGCCTCCTGGTATGGTCCTGGCTTTCACGGAAATCGCAGCGCCAGTGGTGAGCGATTTAATCAAAATGCCCTAACCGCCGCTCATCGCAGCTTACCCTTTGGTACTAACGTGCGAGTCACCAACTTAAATAATGGTCGCTCCGTTATCGTGCGGATTAATGACCGAGGACCCTATATCAGAGGGCGAGTCATTGACCTTTCTGCCGCCGCTGCCAGAGTCTTAGGATTGATTAGGACGGGTGTGGCACCTGTACGGATTGAGGTTTTAGATAACTATTAGGGAATAGTTTTGAGTGTGTAGGGGCGGGTTTTACCATTATCATTTTGTTTTCACCCAGATGCGAGTAAACCCGCTCTGATCGGTGTGTAGGGGTGGGTTTTACCATTATCGTTTGTGACCTCACCCTGATGTAACGAAACCCACCCCAACCGAGTGCCAAAATTCTTGGACAAAGGACGAATGACATAAGACGAATGACAAAGGACAAAATTGCTAACATCGATCTAAGATCCAACCACTAAACTCTCATGCGTCTGTTTACGACAATCGCGGGATTGCGCTGCCACTTAGAACGTCATCGAACCCAAAAAACCGTCGGTTTAGTGCCGACGATGGGGGCGTTGCACCCCGGTCACCTGAGCTTAATCGAGCGGGCGAGACGGGAAAATGCTATTGTCGTTGTCAGTATTTTTGTCAATCCGCTCCAGTTTGGATCAGGGGAAGATTTGCAGCAGTATCCGCGTCAGTTGGAGGAGGATCAACGCTTTTGTGAACAAGTGGGAGTGGATGTGATTTTTGCGCCAACAGCCGTGGAGTTGTATGGCGATGACCCATCCGATTCAGACACCCTGGCGGAGTTCACTCAAGTTACACCACCACCAGCGATGACCTCTATTTTATGTGGTCACTCTCGTCCGGGTCACTTTCAGGGAGTGGCGACGGTGGTGACGAAGTTATTAAATCTAGTTCAACCCGATCGCGCTTATTTTGGTCAAAAGGATGCTCAACAATTGGCGATTATTCGCCGCTTGGTTGCGGATCTAAATTTGCCTGTCACTATCGTATCTTGTCCGATCGCCCGTCAGCCGTCAGGTCTTGCCTATAGTTCTCGCAATCAGTATTTGACACCAGCACAAAAGGCACAAGCTCCAATTCTCTACAAGGGTTTACAAAATGCCCAAAATGTGTTCCAAGCTGGGGAGCGCGATCGCACGTCCTTAATTGCTGCTGTTACCTCAGAACTCAGCTTGATAGAGGAGATTCAAGTTGAGTACATCGAATTAGTCCATCCGACAACTTTGACCCCCTTAGAGCAAGTAGAAGACCAAGGATTACTCGCGATCGCGGCTCGTCTGGGTTCAACTCGTTTAATTGATAATATTCTGCTGCGAAATCGCCAACCGATTATTGCCATTGATGGACCGGCGGGGGCGGGTAAATCGACGGTAACTCGGTTAGTGGCGCAGCAATTAGGCTTAATGTATCTGGATACGGGAGCCATGTATCGGGCGGTGACATGGCGAGTGCTGCAAGCCGGAATTGATTTCACCGATGAACCTGCGATCGCGGAATTGGTGAGTCAATGTCAAATTTCCCTGATCAGTAGTGGTTCCCAACCCCAAAGCCTGAGAGTGTGGATTGATGGCAAAGAAGTTACTCAGGCGATTCGCTCGTTAGATGTCACCGCCAATGTTTCTGCGATCGCGGCGCTTCCGGTTGTACGTCACGAATTAGTCAAACAGCAGCAGCGCTGGGCGTCTAAAGGTGGTGTTGTCGCTGAAGGGCGAGATATCGGCACTCATGTTTTCCCAGACGCCGAACTGAAAATTTTTCTCACCGCCTCGGTTCAAGAACGGGCACGCCGACGCCTGCAAGATCTCCAAGACGAAGACCAAGGTACTGTCAGTTTAGAACAGCTAGAGGCGGACATTCAATTACGAGACCAGCGTGACAGCAATCGCGCCTTAGCTCCCCTGCGCCAAGCTGCTGACGCGATCGAAATTAATACGGATGGATTAACGATTCCTGAGGTCACTGATAAGATTATCAGTTTATACCATAAAAAAGCATCATCGTTACCTCAAGGATAAAAGCCTGCTCATCCAGGCATTTCATGGATTAAATAGTTTTCGCCCTTAAACCTCAGACAGGGCGAATTTTGTCACCATTGAATCGGGTGCAAAGCTTTGCGCCCCTACAGTTTCTGGATATAAGCCTAATTTGGTGGAATATGTTGTAGGTTGGGTTGACGACAGGAAACCCAACAGAATATAGGGCTAAGGTTCCCTTACTACGAACCCAAGCTAATCTACCAAAGAAGGTGTGCCACGCACGCTACTACACTCCTATCCTCTTACCCTTCTACTCTCTACCCTTTTACAAAATATCCCGGATATACTGCCATTTGCGTCGTAACTAACAAAAGAATCATTAACACTAAGGCGGATTTCGGTATCCAGTTGCCCTACAGCGAACTGAATATCCCCCGAAATGGTTGCGTTTAGCGATTGAGACGCAGGGTTTAGCATCAGAATTCATCAAGCGGGTTGATCTACGCTTAGACATAAATGTCTGGCGATAGATTAACCCGCCGCTTGGATTATTCT
>CAKZMA010001223.1 GCA_937127375.1 uncultured Coleofasciculus sp.
AGTAACGCTATATCTAATTCTGGTAATAATTCGCTGGTTACAACTTGTTCATATCCATAGTTATCCTCAAATATAGATAGTGTTGCTTCTCGTAAATGATAGAGTTTTAGTCGATTTGTTTTCCATAGCCATACCTCAGTCACGCCCAAACGTCGGTAGATATCCAGCTTGTCAATACTGCCACTGGTAATAATGACTTCCACCGCTAAATCTGGTATATCTTTCTCCTCTCCAATGCAGTAACATTCATCCGGTTCAGCGCCCACTTTTTTAAGTTGCTTCTTGACTCGGGGACTCCCCATTGGCGTGTGTTTGATTCGCTTTTTTATCAAATAAAACTCTATTAGTGTAGCCAGACGTTTTTTAAGTTTTTCATGTCTAAAAGACGGTGACACAATTTCTAATACTCCATCCGAATAGGTGATGTGGTAATGAGAGTTGTTTTCCAGTTTGGCTAGTAGGGCTTCGTATTGATTCCAGCTTACCTCACTCGTCGTGAATATCTCCTCTGGATCATCAATTTGAGCAATTTCTGGCTCGTTAATCAGTTCTTGGAGACTATTGAGCATTCTTTTTTGTCCTATTGATTCAAGTTGCATTTGGCTGCGATCGCGCCATTGTGCTTCAGCTATTTAAGCTTAATTATAAGCGTTATAATCTCCCTCTCTTCCCATCTCCCCCTCTCCCAAAACATCCTAGTAGAGACGTTGCATGCAACGTCTCTACAATATTGATTGCCAAAACGAACGATCTACTTGACCCCAGACACTTTCTTCGGCTTATACGTGGAAGCAACGTGCAATTCTTTTAACTGCTTCTCTCCCACCTGGGCGGGTGCTTCCGTTAATAAACAACTGGCTTGCTGCGTCTTGGGAAACGCAATCACATCCCGAATTGATTCTTCCCCCGCTAACAACATAACTAACCGATCTAAGCCATAAGCAATTCCGCCATGAGGGGGGGCGCCATAATCAAAGGCTTCCAGTAAGAAACCAAACTTATTTTGAGCCTCTTCTGGCGATAATCCGATCGCGTCGAATACTCGTCTCTGAATATCAGGTTGGTACATCCGCAAACTGCCACCGCCGACTTCATAGCCGTTATACACTAAGTCATACGCTTGCGCCCTTGCCGTTTTCAGATCATCGATATCATCGGGGTGAGGCGCGGTAAAGGGGTGATGAATTGCCTCTAAGCGCTTCTCATCCGCATTCCATTCAAACATCGGGTAATCTGTCACCCAAAGTAAATTAATTTTTGTCGGGTTAATCAGTCCCAACTCTTGACCCAATACCTGGCGCAGGCGATCCAAGGTTTTATTCACCACATCGGTAGCACCCGCACCAAACAGGAGTAAATGACCGGGTTTAGCCCCCGTCATCTCCAGCAGTTTCTGTTTCTGTTCCTCAGTGAGATTGTCTTTAATCGCCCCAATCGTATCGATTTCCCAGTTGTCTCGCACCCGAATATAAGCTAAACCTTTAGCACCTGCTGCGGCGGCTTCGTTAAATAAGTCCCCACTCTTACCGGGTTTAATTCGCACATTGGAGATTTTGTCGTTACCGCCAGGAATCGGTAATACTTTTACTTTACCCCCAGTCGCCACTGCACCGGAAAAGACTTTAAATCCTGAGTCTTTGAGTAATTCCGATACATCCACCAGTTCTAAGCCAAAGCGGGTATCGGGTTTATCTGTACCGTAGCGTTCCATGACTTCGGCGTAGGTAAAACGGGGGAAAGGGCGGGGAATGTCTATCCCTTTTACTGTTTTAAAGATATGACAAACCAAGCCTTCATTAAGCTGGAGAATCTCATCCTGGGACATAAAACTCATTTCCATGTCCAACTGGGTAAACTCTGGCTGACGATCTGCCCTTAAATCTTCATCCCGGAAGCAACGGGCAATCTGATAGTAACGGTCTAATCCAGCGACCATCAACAATTGCTTGAATAATTGCGGGGATTGTGGTAAAGCATACCATTGTCCTGGATTCACGCGAGCAGGTACCAAATAGTCTCTCGCCCCTTCCGGTGTCGAACGGGTTAACATTGGGGTTTCCACCTCAATGAAGCGTTGTTCATCTTCTAAATACCGACGCATCGCCTTAATCACCTCATGGCGCAATTCTATATTTTGGCGCATGCGATCGCGGCGAATATCCAGATACCGATATTTGAGCCGCAAGTCTTCCCGCACGGCTTCGGCGTCGGCGGTGGACACCTGAAAGGGTAACTGCTTCCGCACCGTATTCAACGGGTTAATCTGATCCGCATACACTTCCACTTCACCCGTGGATAAGTTCGGGTTGAGTGAATCATCGGGACGCCGACTCACACGCCCGGTAATTTGTACCACATACTCATTTCGCACGGCTTCTGCATTCGGATAAGAATCCGGCGTGCGTTGAGGATCACTAACAATCTGCACAATACCCGTGCGATCGCGCAAATCTAAAAATATCACCCCCCCGTGGTCACGTCGCCGATCTACCCAACCACAGAGGGTAACGGTTTCACCAACATGGTTACTTCGCAATTCGCCGCAATAATGAGTCCGCATAACCGATGAAAAAATAAGTGCTTTGACAGGAAGGAACGTCTAAGGTAGCAAAATGAGAAAGCTTTGCCCATTATCCTGCATTAGGCGGTCATTGTCTTTGTCTCCCTACCAACTTCATCGTCTCTGGATAGAGGAAGATGGCGATCGCACCACAGATCCTAAGCAAACTCTACCGATCGGAGGGCGATCCCTGTTTGTAAAGTTTGGTAAACCTAGGAGTAGAGATATTTTGTTGTATTAGAGGAAAGAAACTATATGGCTTCTACTCAACCGACTGGTGTAAACCCAGCCCGCTCTGAGGAGACAAAGAACGTAACCCAATCATTTGAGGGTTTGAGTACGGATGACAAACTAGCGTTACTTTACTACATCTACGAAAAAATGGGCGATTCGATCACACCAGCGGCACCCACGGCGGCTGATGCGGAAATCTCCCCCCAACTGCTACGAGACTTCTACAACCTGTCGGATGATCAGCAGTTAGCCGCGATGCGAGAAATCGTCAATCGTGAAGATACCCAAGTATCACGGGCGTATGGGGCATTGAGTGAAAATAATCAATTATTAGTCTGGTACGCTTGGGCGCAAGGAATGGGTGATACGGTTGTCGATATGCCCTTAAACTACAAAGCTCAGTCAGAGGTGAATTCGATTCTATCCCAAATCGAAAAGCTAGATTTCGAGGGGCAAATCTCTCTACTGCGCCAAGTTGCTGGTGATATGGGTTACAGTATCGTTGAACCCGTTCCTAGCCAGGAAGAAACCGGAAAAACCCCTAGTTTATAGGGTTTTCCAGGGAGTGGGAAGTTTTGAGTTTTGAGGGAAGTAGGGGCGGGTTTAGGGACTTTATGCTTGGCTATTGATGGTAACGTTTCTACAAAACCCGCCCTGAC
>CAKZMA010001224.1:0-2500 GCA_937127375.1 uncultured Coleofasciculus sp.
TCTCTTCAAAGTTCTTTGCAACTTTCCCTCACGGTACTTGTTCGCTATCGGTCTCGTGGCCGTATTTAGCCTTACGTCGGGTTTACGACGTATTCGGGCTGCACTCTCAAGCAACCCGACTCTTTGTAGATCTAGCCCGGCACAGTCCGTCTCCGCAATGGGCCTCGCACCCGCTTTGGGCCGTGGTCCCAATCAAGGGAACTCAAGGAGTCAGAGCAATACCGGAGAAGACCTACTTAACCCTACAGTTCCCAGCAACCAAAGGCTACGGGATTCGGGGTGGGCTTTATCCCTTTCACTCGCCGTTACTTGGGATATCGCTGTTGCTTTCTTTTCCTCCGCTTATTGATATGCTTAAATTCAGCGGGTAGTCACGTCTGATCTGAGGTCGAAAAGTTGATATGCAATAATAATATATAAGAATCCAACACACAAGCAACACAAGTATACCATATATATATCAGTTCATAAGCTCAGTTAAAGATAAATATATAACAGAGCTAAGACCGATCAAGCAGTAGCATACTGTGCATGAAGCATGCTTGGGCTAGATCTCATATATTGCTAAATTGGGCAGAGTTAAAAAACATATATGTTTAATAGGCTACTCTGCTAGTTAACTTTCTTTACTCAGAATTGGTACACCCGTGATGCACAATAATAATATCGCACATCAGGTGCAAGCAATTCAAAGCTGCCTTAACCCATAAAGAAGCTAGTGTGCGCCGCATAATAAGCAGCAGCAGCACCGAGTAGGAAGGCAATTGCTTTTTTAGAGTAAACCGACCCTCAGACAGGCGTGGTACCGAGAAAAAACTCGATACCGCAATATGCGTTCGAAATGTCGACCATCAAAGTGTCTGCAATTCAGGTTAGGTCTCACAGTTTGCTGTGTTCTTCATCGATCCACGAGCCTAGTGATCCACCGCATAGAATAGTAAATTTTTAACTCTATATATTACACACATGTGTGTAAAGCAGAGCTATATAATTCGGTCTTTCATAGTTTGTATGGTAAAGGGTTTTGTAATAGGGCGGACACCGTTTGCGCTACATGCCTGCGCAAGAGAGTGAGAGAGATAAACGCTTTGATATTTCAACTGACAGAGTAGTTGAAAAACACGAAACTCTCACACACAAACACTCTCTATAACGGCATCTCTTTAAATCTCCCACTAATCGTTTGGCTTCTGTCCGATTAATGGTACGCTGAATACACCCAATACGAGCAGGTTGGAGTTTGAGGTACCTGCAGAGTGTTTTATTCAACATAGATACCCTATCATCAAATATAGTACTCCATTATATATATTGTATTATATGAATAGGTTGAATGTGAGAACGGAATTACGCAAGGCGCCTACCGCATCAAGCTACTCACACAACCAATATTCAACAATACTCTATATATACAGATATTCATACCAATTATAATATATCGGATGAAATCCTGTTTTAAGGGATTTTTTAAATCACCGATTTATATAATGGTAATGATCCATCGGCAGGTTCACCTACCGATACCTTGTTACGACTTTTACTTTCTCGCGATAAGTGATCTAGAGTCTCTTTCCGAGCCACGATGGCAGCCGTGAAGCTGCCAAGGAGCCAGTCCGAGAATCTGGATAACTCATCACTCGATAGTAGCGACGGGCGGTGTGTACAAAGGGCAGGGACGTAATCAACGCGAGATGATGACCCACACTTACTAGGAATTCCTCGTTCAAGGGAAATAATTACAAGTCCCTATCCCAATCACGAAGGAGTTTCATAAGGTTACCCGATCTTCTCAGACCAGGGTTAACACTTGCTGAATCCTTCAGTGTAGCGCGCGTGCGGCCCCGGACATCTAAGGGCATCACAGACCTGTTATTGCTCAATCTCGTGAGGCTAGACGCCCCTAGTCCCTCTAAGAAGTACAGCAAACGAATAATTTGCCTTCTATTTAGTAGGCTAGAGTCTCGTTCGTTATCGGAATTAACCAGACAAATCGCTCCACCAACTAAGAACGGCCATGCACCACCACCCACTGAATCGTGAAAGAGCTTTCAATCTGTCAATCCTTACAGTGTCCGGGCCGGGTGAGTTTTCCCGTGTTGAGTCAAATTAAGCCGCAGGCTCCACTCCTGGTGGTGCCCTTCCGTCAATTCCTTTAAGTTTCAGCTTTGCAACCATACTCCCCCCGGAATCCAAAAACTTTGGTTTCCCGGAAGCTGCC
Organism: uncultured Coleofasciculus sp.; assembly: GCA_937127375.1. Classification (GTDB taxonomy): domain Bacteria; phylum Cyanobacteriota; class Cyanobacteriia; order Cyanobacteriales; family Coleofasciculaceae; genus Coleofasciculus. The sequence continues at coordinate 2,219 of CAKZMA010001224.1, forward strand.
CGCAGAGTCATGAATAACTCCTGCGGATCGCTGGTTGACATCGTTTACGGTTAGAACTAGGGCGGTATCTGATCGCCTTCGAACCTCTAACTATCGTCCTTGATTAATGAAAACATTCTTGGCAAATGCTTTCGCAGTAGTTCGTCTTGCGACGATCCAAGAATTTCACCTCTAACGTCGCAATACGAATGCCCCCGTCTGTCCCTCTTAATCATTACCTCATGCTCCGAAAACCAACAAAATAGAACTGAGGTCCTATTCCATTATTCCATGCACCACTAT
>CAKZMA010001225.1 GCA_937127375.1 uncultured Coleofasciculus sp.
CAAGACACCAGATAAAGAGGGACAATTCCCACCACCAGTGAAATATCCTTCGCTCATGCCAGAACGAGACGCTAGATTTAACCCGATTATCTCAGCATTTTAGCGGAATTTTAGCAAAATTTTGCCATCGGCATAAACCAGATTCCCTATAGCTGCTAAGTTAACAGGAGAAATATGTCCATGATCAACCTGTGAACCGTCTTATTCAACAAATCCAATCCAGCTTGTTCAATCTCCTTGGCTCTGCTATTGAGGTTTTGCCCGGGCTTATCGGCGGAGTGATCATTCTCCTGTTAACTCGCTACACTGCCGAGGGTACCCAGCAAGTCACCGCTAAGATAGGAGAGCGTACCATCCGTAGCTCATCGCTGCAAATGCTGCTAGCAAAAACGACGTATGTGACAACATGGGTCGTTGGCATTTTAGCCGCTAGTGTGATTGCCTTTCCGGGCTTACGGCTAGGTGACATTATCGCGGCGCTGGGGTTGGGTTCAGTCGCCGTTGGTTTTGCCTTTCAAGATATCTTCAAAAACTTCTTAGCTGGGGTGCTATTACTGGTGCAAGAACCGTTTCGCCTCAATGATCAGGTGATTATTGAGGACTATGAAGGAACGGTGGAGAGGATTGACATCCGTACCACCCAAATTCGTACCTATCAAGGCGAACGAATTCTCCTGCCGAATTCAACAGTCTTTACCAGTGCGGTGCAAGTCAGAACCGCCTACGGACAGCGACGAACGGATTTAGGTGTTGGAGTTGACTATAATACCCCCTTGTCTGAAGCGGCTGAACTGCTCGAGCAAACCATTACTCAGGTGGAGGGTGTCTTGTCCCAGCCTTCACCAGAAATCGATTTAGTCAGCTTTGGCGACAGTTCCATTGATTTCGTTGTCCGCTATTGGACGTTACCCCAGCAGCAACGAGTCCGTCAGGTGCAAACTCGATCGATTATGGCGATTAAAAAAGCCTTTGATCACGCCGACATTAATATTCCATATCCTATTCGCACGCTTTACTTCTATGACCAGCAACGGTTCAATGATTATTTACCCCCGTCCCCAGATGAAGCTTCTAACTGACAACGGTTAAGATTGAATATGTGTATCGATACCTTTTGTTCTACAAACCCTACGATGTCTTAAGTCAGTTTACGGATAGGGAGGACAGTCCCCGTCGAACGCTCAAAGACTATATTCCGGTGTCGGAGGTTTACCCCGTCGGACGCCTTGACCGAGACAGCGAGGGATTGCTCTTGTTGACCAATCATGGGCGCTTGCAGCACCGTCTCTCTAACCCGCGCTTTCGACATCCCCGTACCTATTGGGTGCAAGTGGAACGTATCCCCGATGAAGCTGCCTTGAATCAATTACGCCAGGGTGTAGTGATTAAAGATTATCAGACCAGAAAAGCTCAAGTGCAGCGATTACCACAAGAACCCGATCTACCCCCCCGCGATCCCCCGATCCGCTTTCGCAAAACTGTACCGACTTGCTGGTTAGAAATCACCTTGACCGAAGGGCGAAACCGTCAAGTACGGCGCATGACAGCAGGGGTGGGATTTCCCACCTTACGATTAATCCGGGTCGCGATCGCTCATCTGCGTCTGGATGGGTTGCAACCGGGTCAGTGGCGTGATCTGACGCCCCCGGAACTTGTCTCTCTCCAGAAACTGGTGAAGTTTTGAGAAAACCCTTGTAGAGACGCGCTATGGCGCATCTCTACACTCCCTTAAAAGCTGCAACCTTTGATTCTGGCGTGGCAAACTAGATGGCAGCTAGCTTATAATCCCAGCCTTAGAAACCCGATAGGAATTGAGGAAGTTCCGTTATGTTAATTTGTCCCCAGTGTCATTTTGAAAACCCGAATACTCACAAGTTTTGTCAGCGATGTGGAACTTCCTTGATCCATAAACTGTGTCCTGAATGCGATACCCAAGTTCCCGTTAATGCTGAAACCTGCCATAATTGCGGTGCGTTTACGGGAACGGTTTGGTGGGCAATGATTGCCAAAGAGCCAGAGTATGGCGTAACCTCAACCCCTGATCCAGAAGGTGTCTCAACTAATTCTGAGTCAATCGCTAGCCCTGCGGATCTAGAGTCATCAGCCCAGGGGACACAAACGAAGGAAAGTGAATTAACGTCTGCCGAAATTCCCGATGATGCCAAAACCGATTCTGAGGCTTTTTCTCAGGAAACGGATCAGCCAGACACGGCAAAGAGTCCGACATTGATGGCACAATCAACGGTTGAACCCGATCCAGAGACTCAAGCCTCATCGATAGCGACGTCTGAGGCAAGTTCTGCTTACAATGTTCACTCGATCGCCTATCTGGATGCTCAACAACGTTACCGACTCATCGAACCCCTAAATCCCGACATCTTAGCGGATGCCCCCGCCGGATCGGAAACGTTTGTCAAAGTGTTGGACTGCCAGCCCTTTCAGAAATCACTTCTGGAAGCCCTACTGGAGCAACAATCAGAGCAATCCCCGTCCCAATCCTCACCAATCCTGGGAATTCCGGCGATCGCACAACCCTATTTGGCGTTGAAACAAAACCATTATCCGACTGTGCCAGAGGTTCATGATGCGTGGCAACAGGATAATCAGTCAGTGATGTTGCTCGAAGATCGCTCAAGCTGGCAGCTTCTCAGTGACTTGTGGGGCAGTGAAACGTTATCTACCTTACAGCTATTGTATTGGCTCGATGAAATGGCAAGACTTTGGCAGGCACTTGAACCTTGGAATTGTTGCCAAAGTCTATTAGAAATTACCAATTTACGAGTTGATGAAGACCAGGTGCTGGGGTTAGAACGCCTCTATCATGATTCTGAAGATGATCCACCCCTGTTAGAGGATTTGGGGCAAATGTGGCGGCTGCTATTTAACCAGTCGCAACGGACTCAACTGACCTCATTGGGGACGGTATTTCGGCAGATGTGTACCGAGGAAATTACCACGATTGACCAATTGCGATCCGAGTTAGAAGCGATCGCTCACGCTGAAGAAGAGGCACAAGAAGAACAGGCAACGGCAGTTACCTTAGAGAGGGAGGAACCCCTGTCTGACGAGGAAATCAGTTTTCTGGAAATGCCCACAGCAGACGTCGTGGGGAGCTACGACGATGGCGGTCCTACGGTTGTTCTACCCATGCAATTACTCAGCCTTGACGATGTTGGCTGCACGGATATTGGTCGTCAACGGGATCACAATGAAGACTGCTTTGGTATTCAGGCGCAGGTGAAAAAGCACGAAACCCCCATAGGTCGAACCTTAGACGCTCGCGGTCTTTATATTCTCTGTGATGGAATGGGTGGACATGCTGCCGGAGAAGTGGCGAGTTCTATGGCGGTGGAGAAGCTGGAGGCGTATTTTCAAGACCATTGGCAAGATGAGTTACCCACAGAAGAAAGTATTGGCGAAGCGGTACGCCTAACTAACCAAAACATTTATGATGTCAACCAACAAAATGCGCGATCAGGCAGTGGTCGCATGGGGACAACCTTGGCAATGATGTTGGTTCAGAATACCAACGTCGCGATCGCCCATGTGGGCGATAGTCGTCTCTATCGGTTAACCCGCAAAGGTGGTTTAGAGCAACTCACCGTAGACCATGAAGTCGGTCAACGGGAAATGAAACGCGGCGTGGAAGAAGCGATCGCCTATTCTCGCCCGGATGCTTATCAACTCACTCAAGCTTTAGGACCACGCAGCGACCAGTTTGTTACTCCTGACATCAATTTTTTGGAACTGAATGAGGATACCTTATTCGTTCTGTGTTCCGATGGGTTGTCCGATAATGAACTTATCGAGAATAACTGGCAGACCCACCTGGCTCCTTTGCTCAGTTCTCGCGCTAACCTTGAGCAGGGTATCCTACAGTTAGTTGACCTAGCCAATGAGCAGAATGGTCACGACAACATCACCGCCATACTCATCCGAGTAAAAGTGCGACCTAATTTTCAGCAACGGAGTTGGTGATTGATGATTGGTCAAATGCCTGTTTGTACATCATTTTGGGAAACGGGGAACAGGAGCAAGGAATTGAGGCAAGATTGCAAGGGATAGGGGAGCAGGGGGAGCAGGGGTGCATGTAGAGGCGTTCCGGTGGAACGTCTGGCAGAAAAAATTAAATTAGGGCTTATGCGAGCAGTATTGGCAGGCTACCAACAGCCCTAGTCGAAGCTGTAAGTAAACCTCAATGTCCGGCTATGGGGGAATTGTATTAGTTTTATATATAGCTGTCGCCATCAAGGTTAGGACAGATTAAATGGCTGAAACGATTACGTACCAGTAAGAAACCTTTTGCCTTCTGCCCTGGAACCTTCTATCTTCTGCTATGGCAGGTGCATCGGTAGGTTCATCAAGGACTCAGAGGAATCCTAATCCCGAAAAAGGACGGGAGCGACTAACTTTAATTAAGGACTAGATTATTTTTTATGCCACGAGTAACAGTAATCCGTCTAACTAATAAACCACGGATACCAAACCGGGCTTCAAGAGCCAGAGTTTGGATCAAGGGACTCCCGCCAAGACATTGAAACAAGCCCTGTGAGTTAAGGACAAAAAACTGAGGACTATGGTCACGCTGACCCTTCTACATCCGCAGGCATCCACTCCATTACAAAAGTGGAAATTCCACAACCAGTCTACAATTCGTATTGGTCGATCGCCAGATAATGACGTGATTCTAAACAATCCGTTAGTATCTCGGTATCACCTCGAATTGAGAGTCACCGTCGTCCAATCTGGACATAAGTGGCAGTTGGTTAATCAGGGAACCAACGGCACGTTTCTGAATGGAGTGCTGGTATCACGAGAGGTACTCCCGAATCAGGGCTTGATTCGGCTGGCTCGAGAAGGACCAATGCTCAAATTTGAACTGAACCCGGTTTCTGTGCCAAATTCTGGCTTAGTCTCGCCAACGCCTAAATCTAAACAGTCCTGCACTCACCTGGGCAATCCACCCGGTAATTTATTTTGTATTCACTGTGGTCAACCTTTAGTCCCTGTACAACGAGTTATCCGCCACTATCAAGTCCTGCGAACCCTGGGACAGGGAGGAATGGGGACAACCTATCTCGCCTGGGATAATACAGGCAAAATCGAGGGACGCCCGACGTTACTCGTCCTCAAAGAAATGAATGCGGATGTGGCACAAATTGCTAAAGCCCAAGAACTGTTTGAGCGAGAGGCGCGTGCCTTACAAGCCCTGCATCATCCCGGAATTCCTGAGTATTATGACTTTTTTGTCGAAGGGGGTAAAAAGTATTTGGCAATGGCGCTCATCCACGGACAAGATTTGGAGCAACGGATTTTGATGGCTGGACCGGTTACTCCAGATCAAGCCGCTGAGTGGATGATTCAAACCTGTGATGTTCTAGATTACATCCATTCGAGCGATCCGCCCTTAATTCACCGGGATATTAAACCTGCGAATCTGATTGTGCGTCATCGAGACAACAGCATAGTTGTCCTTGACTTTGGCGCAGTGAAGGAGATCGGGACAATGCCAGGAACTCGAATTGGTGCTGAAGGATATAGCGCCCCCGAACAAGACCGAGGGACTCCAGTCACTCAATCCGATCTCTATGCCATTGGTCCGACCCTGATTTTTCTGTTAACTGGGATGACTCCCCTTAAATTTTATCGCCGCCGCAGTTTGGGCTATGGATTTGACTTGTCCAAAGCCCCCACGATTACTCCCGCGTTACGGGAAGTAATCGACCGGGTATGCCAACTCAAAGTGTGCGATCGCTACCAAACGGCGAAGGAGCTTGCAAACGCCTTAGACGCTTGTCGCTAGAGCTTCTGCTGGCGCGATCGCTTCGCTATTAACGGTTCAAAGACGTCAGGACATCTATTCTTCATCCCATGCTTCCACGGCGAGTAAGTCACCAATTGGATCTTGCATGGTGAAGCCAAATTCGATGAGTTCCTTTTTCCAGAACGACCAGTCGTCGCCATATAGCAGGGCGATTTTCCATATACTGTCGCTGGGTTTGATTATCTTGGATTCCACGAGTGAACGCACCTGACGCTGCATCTTCACCATGGGGTGAGTAACTTGCTGAGTCATACTCTCAATTTTCTCGAAATAACTTTTGCAAATGCTTGGATCAAAAAAACGCTTCCTGTTATTTATTTTTGCCGGTTCGTAGAGTTGGCTCTCGGCAAGGAAGCATTACCCTACCCTTATAACCCATCCGAGGACATTTACGCAACCCTTTTTAGAAAAATGTACGGAAATCACTACCATTGCCCCTGGAATGGCTGCCGTTAAGGGAAGGGGGAGCATGTAGAGACGTAGCATGCTACGTCTGGGAGCTGGGGAAGAAAAAATTATAGCTGTCGCTAAAAAGGTTAGGATTTCTTTATGGGTTAAGAGAATCTAAGCCAACTGACTTAGATTCTTCTATAGTTCACACCTTCTGTTCAACCGCTGTCTTCACAGCAGACTGTAACAACAGACCATATTCAATCCCCTCAACCACGGCTTGATAAGACGCTTCTAGAATATTGGCAGAAACACCCACTGTCGTCCAGCGCTGCTTGCCATTACTCGATTCCACCAGCACACGAGTTTTTGCTGATGTGCCAGCCGCACCATCCAGAATCCGCACTTTGTAGTCGGTCAGGTAAAAGGTTCCTATCTCTGGATAAAATCGCACCAGGGCTTTCCGTAACGCGGCATCCAGTGCTGACACGGGTCCATTACCTTCAGCCACTTCTAAAATATCCTCACCATTAACCGTAACCTTAATTGTCGCCATCGCATTACTGTAAGGCGTGTCGATACCTTGAAGCATGTCACTGTGAACTTGAAACCCTTTCAGTTCAAAATGCTGCTGCTTCTGCCCCAGGGCGTCTCGCATCAGTAAATCAAAACTGGCTTCGGCGGCTTCAAATTGATAGCCCTCATTTTCCAACTCTTTCAGGCGTCCTAAGATTTGGCGACAGGCGGCGTCTTGTTTGTGGAGTTCATGTCCAAAACTCTTGGCTTTTGCCAAAACGTTACTGAGTCCAGATTGGTCAGAAATCACAATCCTTCGCTGATTCCCCACCTGTTGGGGCGGAATATGTTCGTAGGTGAGTGGATTGCGTTCAACGGCGGAAACGTGAATCCCGCCTTTATGGGCAAATGCTGACCGACCTACAAATGCAGCATGGTCATCAGGGGCAAGGTTTACCACTTCACTAATGGAACGACTAACTTGAGTCAGTGTGGCTAATTGTTCTTTTTGCATACAGTGATACCCTAGCTTGAGCTGTAAGTTAGGAATCAAGGAACACAGATTTGCATTACCACAGCGTTCACCATAGCCGTTCATCGTTCCCTGAACCATACAGACGCCTTCCACCACACTCATCAACGCATTCGCCACGGCGGTATCGGAGTCATTGTGGGTGTGAATGCCCAATCGAGGCGAATGTAGAGACGCGCCATGGCGCGTCTCATCTGGTTCTGTTGTTGGTGATAACGTCGGTTCAAAACCCGCCCTACCTTGGTTTTCAGGGTTGAGTTCTAAACGTTCAATCACATCTCGGACGATTTGACCAATTTCATGGGGTAGAGTTCCGCCATTGGTGTCGCAAAAGACTAACCATTCAGCCCCTGCATCCATGGCAGTTTTCAGGGTTTTCAGGGCGTAATCTGGGTTATTTTTATACCCATCAAACCAATGTTCGGCATCATAAATCACTCGCCGCCCTTGACTGCGAAGGTATTCTATAGTATCGCGGATCATTGCCAGGTTTTCGTCAAGGGTAGTACCTAACCCTTCCGTGACATGGAGATCCCAAGACTTACCAAAGATAGTCACCCAATGTGTCCCTGCTGCCAAAATTGCTTGTAGCATCGGATCATCAGCCGCCGTTTTATGAGGGCGTCGCGTTGAGCAAAAGGCGACAATTTCTGCTTGGGTTAAGGGTTCTTCTTTGAGTCGCCAGAAAAATTGCACGTCTTTGGGATTCGCACCGGGCCAACCGCCTTCAATAAAGGGAATCCCTAATTGGTCGAGTTGTCGGGCGATGCGGAGTTTGTCTTCGATGGACAAGGAGAGTCCTTCACGCTGGGAACCATCCCGCAGTGTTGTGTCGTAAATCCAGATGGGGGTGGGGGTTTGAGAAGTCATAAGTAAGGATACTTGTGTAAGTTGTCAAGAAATGTAAACTAGAAAAAGTAAGGGTGTAGTCACTACGATAGATAAATCATCAATGCCTAAAGTAACAGCTCAAGGGAAAACGTTTTCATGTGACCCAGGCAGTAATTTACGCAAAGTTTTGCTGGAGCATGGTGTAGCGCTTTACAACGGCAATGCCAAAATTATCAACTGCATGGGGATTGGTAGTTGTGGCACTTGTGCGGTTGAGGTAGAAGGGGAGGTTTCAGAAGCGAACTGGAAGGATAAGGCAAGACGTTCTCTTCCGCCCCATTCTCCCACAGCTAATCGTCGTTTAGCTTGTCAGACTAAGGTTTTGGGTGACGTGCGGGTGACGAAATATGATGGCTTTTGGGGACAAGGGGAGGATGTTGTTTGGACATCGGAAGGAAGATGAGGGAGATGAGGAAGCTGAGGGAGCTGAGGAAGCTGAGGGAGCTGGGGAAGCTGGGGAAGCTGGGGAAGCAAGAGAATGCTCTTGCGGATAGCTCTTTATTCTCTATTAAGTAGAGAACACAATACAATAACGAGGTAGAAATGCTAGTTGATTTAGCGTGTGAATTGCTTGTTTAAATCTCAAATGTAAACACTATACGTTTTGCATCTTGCCCTTAATTCAGATCACTTTTCGCTTTTTTAAGTCTATATCGTTAAGATGTAAAGAAGTTGGTTTCCAAAATAAACATGAATAAAAATATCAGTCATACGTTACGAACTCGTGGATCAATAAGTTCGTCTGGAATACGGTTGCGTTCTATGTATTCATTGATTTCTGACTGATGATCCAGATAATAGCTGAGTGCATCAAATACTTGTGATAGACCAAGATGGGTTAACCGCTGAGGAATTTCCTCCGGCGAAACTCCGATACGCCACATTTCTACTATTGCCCTGACTGGTGTGCGGGTGCCTTTGATAATGGGTTCGCTATTGAGTATTTCGTCATTTCTGACAATGTGACAGTGTTCCGTTAACCTTACCATTAATGATTACTCCGTGAAGGGGAAATCTCAGATCAATTTTAGCTTTACATCGTGTCATTTTTTTGGTTTTTGGGTTTCGGCGTGAGGCGAGACGAAATCATCCTCTAGATTACCCAAGTTGTTCGAGGAGGGTGGGAGGTGCAGGAAATAGGGTAGTACCTAACCCTTCACTGACATGGAGTTCCCAAAATTTACCAAAGTATAGTCACCTAATGTGTCCTTACTGCCAAAATAGCTGGTAGCATCAGATCATCAGCCGCCGCTTTATGAGGGCGTCGCGTTGAGCAAAAGGCAACAATTAGACACGTTTCAATCTAAGTACCTGGACATAAATTCTGTCCGCTGTACTAAGAAATATTAACAAGCCTCAACTCTTTACCGTTCCCTGTTCCCTAATCTCAACCGTTAACTTTAATTTTGTGCGACTACTTATGTCATCAAACATTGAAAATCTATCAAAATTAGAACAAGACGTTCAACCTAGCCCTTCTACGTTTCGCCTCTCTCCCTTAATTCGGATTACTCTTTTGAGTTTATACGTGGCGCTAACTGTACCTTTACCCTTTTTAGCCCAAGTCTCTGATGCTCCCGTACCGCCAGCATTGCTGTGGGGAGGAATTAGTTTGGGGCTATTAGCGCTGTATGGGGCGTTGAGTGAACGAGTTATTGTGGATGATGAGAAAATTCAGGTGACTTATCCGAAATGGGTTCCTCGTTTTTTCCGTAAGGGTTGGGAGTTACCTTGGGCGGATGTTAAAGATTTAAAAATGCGGACGACGGGACAAGGGGGATTAGTTTACTATTTTGTAAGCCAGTCATCGGAGCAGGCGTATTTACTACCTATGCGTGTGGTGGGTTTTGCTCGGTTAGTTAAGTTGGTGGAAACGTATACAGGTATCGATACCACTGATATCCGTCCCTTGGCACAACCTTGGATGTATCTAATTTTGTTAGGATTAACGCTGTTGCTATTACTCGTAGATGGTTGGACAATTTGGACGGTTTTTAGCCAAGGTTTAATCCCTTGAAAAATGTTTATAATTGTAAAGATTTAACCACGGATGATGTCGGCAAGCTGTCATGCATTTAAATTGGGTATTAGTAGCGAGCAAGATGCAAAGCCTGCGGCATGGCTTCGCTAAACGCACTACGGCAAGGATTGCGCCATTATTGATATTAAGGTTTAAATGCCGAACAGCTTACTAACTGGAAATGCTAATCCATCAGTTTTTTGCTCCTGATACAAAATGAATTCAAATCAAGACTATATGCATAATTTTGCTATCAAAAAGCAAGAAATTATGGAATTAGTTAATGCATTAATTAATAAACAGAAAATTAGTGATAAATCATCAAAATCTCGTCAAAATATTCTTAATGAGATTTCTAACATTTTAGTATTTATTCAACGAATTGAAAGACTAAGTATAAAAAAGAAGCAAGTGGACAGAGGACATGAACCCAGAGTTCTAGAACTTACCAGTATACTTGAAGTTTTAATTCCAGCGGTTAAATCGGTTGTGGATGACAAAGCGGGTATTTCTCTGGTCAAACAGACCCGAATTAGGCTGTTGCGATCGCTCCGCCGACACGAACCATTTTTCCTAATCCTTAGACGCTCAATTTTTAATAGTTTTATTGACGTTTACTATTTAGATTCAGTCCCCACTAAAGTTATTATCGGACTATGCTTTCCTTTTTCGTTTGCCGGAATTATTGCGCTGATTTCTTCAGTTTATTTTTTGAATTATGGAACTCAAACCTCAGAACTATCCCAAGTTAGTCAATCGTTGGAGAAAATCAGCAATGAACGTGAAGAAATCAAACAAACGTTAGCCGATATGGAGACACCACAAAGAACGTTAAGTTCATTAGGTGCGGGTAGCCGTCCAACTCCGATGGAAGAAAGAATCCGCGAGATTGAATCAATCTTGACATCGCTCGATGATCAGGTCAAGGAGCAAGTTCAATTAATGGAGGAACAAAATCAAGCCGATAAACAATTAACCATCACCTTGCCCTTTGGTTTGGAAACCATTTCTTTATCGCCAGAAGATTCTCAAATTATTTTCCGAGTGTTTGTGGTTGGTGCATCGGGAGCGTTGGGAAGTGTAGTCAGTATTTTAATTCGACTCAAGGAGTTTGATGTAGAGTTTCGAGAAATTCTAGATCCAGTGATACCCTTTTTAATCGGGGCGTTTAAGCCAATTATTGGGGCATCATTTGGTGTTTTTATGTACACCCTAATTAGTTCTGGACTGATTCCCCTGGATACGAACCCAACTGATGCTACTGGTAGAAAAGAAGAATTATTTTATTTTGCGATCGCGTTTACCGTGGGATTTAGTGAACGGTTAGCCAAAGATGTGATTGCCCGGGCGGAAACGACGGTAAAACTGGGAAACGTTAAAGAAATCCGAGAAATAAGAGAAATAGAGGAATCAGGAGAACAATAAGTAACCATGAACTCGCCCACGGTATCTGATGATTCATTATCCCCGACGCTGGCTCAACTCCAACTCAAACAAGTGAGTTTAGTGACAGCAGCTAAAGGCGCGATTCCAGCAACACCTATTCTCAACGATATTTCTTTTGACGTAGCCAGAGGCGATCGCATAACCTTAATTGGTCCCTCTGGTGCAGGAAAAAGTTCACTGCTGCGGCTGTTAAACCGATTGAATGATCCCACCAGCGGTACGATTTATCTGGATAATCAAGATATTCAAACCATTCCCGTACTACAGTTACGACGGCAAATTATGCTGGTTTGCCAAGAACCGAAGCTATTAGGAATGACGGTACAGGAGGCGCTAGCTTACCCATTGGTATTACAGCAGCTAGGAAAATCCGCGATCGCCCAACGGATTCAAACCTATCGGAAAAGGCTGCACATCCCAGAAGATTGGCTAGAACGCACGGAATTACAACTTTCCGTCGGACAACGACAACTGGTTGCGATCGCACGGGCTTTAATTTGTCAACCCAAAATTATCTTACTGGATGAACCGACATCCGCCCTTGATGTGGGGACAGCTTCTCATGTTTTGGGTGTCTTAGCTGACATGGCGAAGCAGGATCAAATTACTGTGTTAATGGTCAATCATCAGTTAGACATGGCTCAACTCTTCTGTAATCGGGTATTATATCTCCAGACAGGTCAGCTTAGGCAAGATAGATCCGCTACTAATTTGGACTGGAACCTGTTACGAGAGTCTCTAGTTCAAGCCAAAGCACAAGCGGCACAAGAATGGGAAGTGGAAGAGTTTTGACCGCTCACAACCTTCGAGGAAACCTGGTTTGTAGGGGCGGGTTTAGGGACTTTCTTATCGCGATTGATGATAACGTTTGTACAAAACCCGCCCTTACTCAATTTTGACCGAACTCCCTTATCCCCCTGTACCCCTACACAAAGAACACTATTGTCGCCCAGCGGTACTCGCAGCTACGGGTGCAACATCTGGTCGAGACGTTGGATAATTATGATCTGCTTCTCCTTCAGTTGATTGGCTGCGTTCGAGCATTTCTGGATTAAATCGATAACCCACATTCCGCACCGTTTGAATTAAACTGGGTTGTCGGGGATCAGTTTCAATTTTTTTGCGTAGTGAGAGGACATGGGTATCAATAGTACGGGGATTATCAATCGCATCGGGCCACGCCCGACGGAGTAATTCAGAACGACTTAATGGTGATCCTTCTGCTTGAGTAAGAACGTAGAGTAAACTAAATTCCTGAGGCGTTAAATCAACAAACTCCCCTTTGTAACACACCCGGCGCTGAACTAAATCAATTTTGAGATCACCATATTCCAGCGTCATTGGTACAGCCGTCATCCGGATACGTCGAATCAGCGCCTCAACTCTTGCCAGAAATTCCTGCATCCCAAAGGGTTTGGTTAGATAATCATCGGCACCCGCTTTTAACCCTTGGACGATATCAACTTCATGATTACGGGCAGACAGCATTAAAATTAACGAATGTCGCTGCTGATGAATCCAGCGACAAAACTCTACCCCGTCACCATCGGGTAAGTCAGAGTCGAGAATGACGAGAGTGGGTTGGCGATTATAGAATGTCTCTCTGGCTTGATAGAGGGTGGCAGATTGATAAACCCAATAGCCAGCTTGCTGTAAGTGCCAACCTAGCAGCGATCGCAAATGGGGGTTTCCCTCGATAATCTGAATACTAACCGATGCTCCCACGGCATTTTGTTTCCTTTTTCGGCATTGTTACTTAGGTTAACAAAGCTAATGTCAAGATTTTGTAACAACTGTTACTCTCGTGTCCCATGGCGGCAAATAGAGCTGGGGGAGATGGGGGAGTTCACTCAAAACGATCCCTGTTGCCTGTTCCCTGACATTAAGACGTAGCTTGCTTCTCGCGCTCTTCGAGTATGACGATTCCATCAAGAGTTGGAGTGTAGCATTTTGTGTTACGCTAAATTTTCAAGCATCCATCTGAGCCAATCTATCGCTATCGTCCTCTATTATGTATGCAAAAAAATGTCTTATGTTCAATAAAGAGTTTGTTTTGACCAAACTATAGTCTATGGAGTTCGCGATAACACTATTCCTTTAGTTAGATGACTTTAACTACAAAATAATGGCAGATTGACTGTACTATGGAAAAACCCAAACAAATCCTCGTTTAGATTAATTATGAAATTCAAGCTGGGCTGTAAATTAAATTACAGTGTTGCGGCAAGCAGCACTTTTATTTTTAATCTCAGCGTTGTTGAGAAAAAACATCAAATAATTCTGCAAGAAAGCTTGCAAATTGAACCATCCATCGATTATGAGGAGTATGTTTCTCCTCGGATGGAAAACCGATATCTACGAGTCTACCCACCCCAAGGTGACTTACAGGTGTCCTATCAAGCAACTGTGGATTTATTTTATCGGGATGAAGACCCCAGTTCGATTCCAGAAAATCCTCCAGATAAGTTACCGTTAGAAACGTTACATTACCTTTATCCATCGCGTTACTGTGAGTCAGATCGGCTGATGCGTCTGGCACAGAATGAGTTTGGTAATTTGATTCCTGACTATTCCCGCGTCACGGCTATCTGTAATTGGATTTACGATAACGTCACCTATTTATCAGGTAGCACTAATCAACATACCTCGGCTTACGATACGGTGACAGAACGAGCGGGGGTTTGTCGAGATTTTGCCCATTTGGGGATTGCGTTTTGTCGGGCGTTGAATATTCCGGCTCGCTTTGTGACGGGATATGCTTATAATTTGGAACCGCAAGATTTCCATGCCTATTTTGAGGCGTATTTAGGCGATCGCTGGTATTTATTTGATCCTACCCGACTCGCCCCCTGTAATGGGTTAATTCGTATTGGTATCGGGCGCGATGCGGCTGATGTCGCGTTTGCCACTATTTTTGGTGATGTTCAGATGAACTATAAAGATGTGTTTGTCGAAGCGGTTCCGGATCAGGATGGAAAAACACCTGATCTACCTGACTACACCAATCGTGCGATCGCGTTAATATAATAC
>CAKZMA010001226.1 GCA_937127375.1 uncultured Coleofasciculus sp.
TCCTATTACCGTTATTGTTGGTTTATCGTACCCCGACAAACAATAAACGGATCAAATCCTTACTCGTAAATCCAAGGATTGATAGTCGGTTGCCAGCTTACCAGTTCCTCTTCCTTAAACCAAAGCTTAATTTCCTCTTTAGCCGTATCTGGTCCATCGGAACCATGAATCAGGTTGCGACCAACGGTAACGCCAAAATCACCCCGAATTGTTCCCGGTTCAGCGCTGAGAGGATTGGTTGCACCAATGATTTTCCGGGCGGAAGCAATAATTCCCTCCCCTTCCCAAACCATGGCGACAACGGGACCAGAGGTGATAAATTCAATCAGTCCAGCAAAAAACCCCTTGTCTTTGTGAACCGCATAATGTTGTTCTGCTAGTTCGCGGCTAACACTCATCAGCTTGAGTCCCACTAGGGTAAAGCCTTTTGTTTCCAGCCGTTGGATAATTTCACCCACCAGATTACGCTGAACGCCATCTGGCTTAATCATCAAAAATGTCCGCTCCAAGTTTCTCTCCTCAACATTTTTTACAAATTGCCAAACCCAGATTAGACCATATTCGTGTCCATTGCCCAATTATGTCGGTTCAGCAAGGCGAGAGACGTTCCATGGAACGTCTCTACAAATTCCAGATGTGCTGTTACCCGTTTGTTTACTTGGTTTTGGTTTGCCCTTTAGCCTGTTCTAAGGCAATTTCTTTCAGCGCCTGGTAAGAATTGGAATTTGAGGTTCCTTCAATTGCCTTAACTGCTAAATCCTGCACCTGTTTCAGCGCCGCATCCAGTTGTTTGGAGAGGTTGTCAATCCGGGCTTCTTGGTTTTCAATGGTTTCTTGCAGCGATTCAATCCGTAGGTTATAGAAGCGCTTTTGCCCGTCGATTTCTAACTGTTGTAAATCTGCCTTAACTTTAACTTGGCTATTCGCGATCGCCTTTCCTTGTTCTTTGGCTTTCTTCACCGCCGCTTCCTTCTCTTGGTCAAAGGCGTCTACCTTAGATTTTAACTCATCAAAGGTCTTTTCCTGTTGGGCGATCGCCTTTTCTCGTTCCTCCCATTGCTGTTGTTGCGCTTGATGAGCTTCTTCCAATTCCTTGTACAGAGTTTTCTGCTGCTGGTCGTAAGTATCCTGGTCTAAATTACGACGTAGTTCTAAATCATACTTGTACTCTTGCTCGTCCCGTTGACGACTTCTTTGATGGTCTTCGTTCCGTTCCTTAATCGCCTGTTGATGTTCAGCTTGCTCTTTTTGCCAAGCTTGGCGCAAGTCCTGAATTTCTTGTTCTAATGTCTCTCGCTGCTGACTGAGTTCTGCTTCAAAGGTTTTCGAGTTTTCTTCGTAAGTTTCAATTAACTCATCCAGCGTATCTTCTTCAATGTCGTCTAAATCATATAAGGCTTCAAGCTGTTGTGTTTCTTCGGCAACCGCTTGTCGTAATTCTTGTAAACTCGCTGCTTCAGTTGTGAGTTTTTCCGATAACTCACTCACCGCACCACCAAATCCAACTTGTAACTCAACCAAACAATCCATTGTTGCTGTCATTTTATCAGAAGCGGTAGACAGCTTTTTGCTCACGATTCCAGAGTGCTGACCATTTGGGGACGCGCCGTTATTTTTGACCTCTTTCTGAAGTTGTTTTAGTTTACCTTCTAACTCTTTCCGCTCTTTCCATAATTCTTCATAAGATTCGAGGATTTCAGCTTTGGTGTTTTTGCTATTGGGTTTGCTTGCCATAATTCTTACCTGGGGTATTTTGAGTCGTGATGGATGATCAGTTAACGGTGGGGTCAGGGCGGGTTTAGTTACGTTATCGGTTTTGTCCAAAACGTTATCGGTAAAACCCGCCCCTACAACCCTGCTTACCCTAGAGGGGCGGGTTTAGTTACGTTATCGGTTTTGTCCGAAACGTTATCAGTAAAACCCGCCCCTACATAACGGGTTTACGCTTTACTTTTTTCTGCATTATTAGCATTTGTCGAACTATCAAAAGCCCTCATTGCCAACGCCTGAGACTGCTTTAGACTATCCTGCAACTGAGCATAGAGTTGATTGATTTGTTCAGTCTGCTTTTGAATTGTTTCTTCCAGAGACTGAACTTTGAACTCGTAACTTTGCTTGCTGGATTCCCATTCTTTATCCAGTAACTCGGCTTTAACTTTTGCATCTTGGTGAACGTCTTTAATCGCCTCTTCTCTGGCTTTCTTCACTGATTCCTCTAAGTCCTTGGGGAAGTTATCGACTTTTTGCTGATATTCTTTAAATAGGGGCTGGCGTTCTTGCAGAATTTTTTCCCGTTCCGACCAGTGTTTTTCTTTTTCTTGGTTGGCTTCGCGCAGTTCTCGTTCTTGGTTACGTTTTAAGGTTTCGTATTCATCAGCCTCAATTTTGCGCTGACGTTCTATTTGATACGTATAGTCAGATTCTTGCTGTTGTCGTTCTTTGGTTAATGATTCAGCTTCTTCCTGAATCTTTTGCTCAAATTCTGCCTGTTCTTTTAACCAGGATTTGTGCTTATCTGCTTTATCTTTCTCAATTGATTGACGCTGTTCTGTGGTGGTTTGTTCAAGACGTTTCCGGTTTTCTTGATGTTCTTGGGTGAGAATATGCAAAGCGTCAGCGACGACACGAATTTGTTGCAAGTATTGTAATTGCTGCGTTTCTACCTGAATGGCTAACTTGAGTTGATCCCCTTTTTCCGATTCGCTGGTTAATTTTTCCGAGAGTTGATTAATAATTGTGCCAAAGTCTAATTGTAAATCTGCTAATCCTTTGACAATACTATCAACGGTGTAGGTTGAGGCGACGTCTAGAACCTGTTGATTTTTCTGTTTTTCAGCTTCTTCTTCCTTCGTGGCGATTTTGGAGTCAATGGTTTTGCGTTGGTTCAGGATTTGCTCAAAGGCTTTAAAAATTTGGTCTTTGCTGTCTTTAGTTGCAACCACAATTAGTCTCCTTGTTCTTGATAACTTACATTAATCCGCGATCGCATGTTCCCTAGGTTAGCCTCTCAGGATTGAAATCGGGTGTGATCTAGGCGTCTCAGGTGGTTTACTCGACTCGCGATCGGCTAGTTCTTGTTTAGTACAAATGTACTATAAACAGTATAGTCAGATTCTTCTACAACTGTCAAGTTCAGCCAACAGGACTCAGACAGCGTAAATTAGAGGGATATTGAGAATTTGCCGAAATTTAGCAGATATAGCAGATTTGGTGGTTGATGAGGTACAGCTTTAAGCAAGATCCCCGACTTCTTAGAGAAGTCGGGGATCTATCTGTGTACCTCAATATCGTGTCCCTACTCTGAACCTATGGGTAAGTTCTAACTTAATAACGTTTTAACGATGAGCATAAAGTCCTGGTGCATAGGCTTCTAACACTTTGCCTGTGCGGAAGCAATTAATCATCAAGTAATCACAGGCTGGACATTGAGTGTTAGATAAATTCGTTTTAAAACAGTATTCTCGCTGCGCTTTACTTCCACAATTTGGACAATGTATTTCTTGTTTAATCTGCATTTTGTAACTGATTTTATGACAAAAAAGAATTGAACGTAACAACTTAAATTAAATTTCCATGATTAAATTATGGCAAAGATTTAAACCGAAATTGGCTTTCTTAAGATTTACTTAATCTTTATTTAATCTTTACATTTGGCGATTGGATTCTACCGTTGCCGATTCCGACAGACCCATCTATCGGGCGAGGGAGGTTGTTTCGGCGAATGTTAAGAATAGTAAATAGAACCAGGATAACTCAAGGCATGAAAATCTTCATAACCATGGAAGCGCAACAACGCAGGAACCTACTCGCTCTCTTTGCGGCGGGTCTTCTGTTTTGGTCAAGTTTAGCTTCGATGCTACCAGCATTACCCCCTTACATTGAAGACATGGGGGGAACCACGCAGCAAGTCGGGATGGTGATGGGCGGCTTTGCGATCGGGTTATTGGTGTTTCGACAACGTTTAGGACATTTAGCCGATCAACATAGCCGTAAACTGGTGATCCTGATTGGTACGATTGTGGTGGCGATCGCACCGTTAGGGTATTTGTTGGCGGATTCGATTGCCTGGTTAATGGCAATCCGGGTCTTTCACGGGATTGGTTTAGCGGCATTTACGACAGGCTATATCGCCTTAGTGACCGATTTGTCACCCGTAGGTCAACGAGGAGAGTTAATTGGCTATATGAGTCTGGTGACGCCCTTGGGTATGGGATTAGGTCCAGCCTTGGGGGGATTGCTGGAGGCTCAAGCGGGTTACACCGCGTTTTTTCTATTTTCTGGGGGACTGGGTTTATTCGCGTTTGTTTGTGCTAGCCAGGTGAGGGAACCTGAGCGAATCCAGGGAGCAAAATCGAAAACAGCTAAACTGACATTCAAAGGATTCTGGCAGCTATTGGTGAGTCCCCGGTTGCGGATTCCGGCTGTGGTGTTGCTTTTGGCTGGGTTGGCGTTTGGTGGGGTGAGTACATTTGCGGCGTTGTATATCCGAGCCACAAATGTCGATTTAAATCCGGGCTGGTTTTTCATGGCGGTGGCGATCGGGAGTTTCGGGATGCGTTTAATCGCGGGGCGGGCGTCTGATCGGTACGGGCGAGGCGTGTTTATTACCGGGAGTCTGATTGGCTATGGACTCGCCTTAACCCTGTTTTCTCAAGCGCAAACCCCACAAGCCTTTTTGGTGATTGGTCTGATTCAAGGATCAGGGGCGGGGATTTTATTACCCTTGATGATCGCCTTAATTTCCGATCGCTCCGGTGCCCATGAACGTGGGCGCGTGTTCTCGGCTTGTATTGCGGGGTTTGATTTAGGGATTGCGATCGCAGGTCCGGTTTGGGGTACGATGGCTGAACCTCTGGGCTATCCCAGCATTTTTCTGGGTGCAGCGGGTTTGATTGTCTTAGCTGTGATTATTTTCACGACTCAATCGAGCAAAACCTTATCTCATTCCCTCAGATTTGCTGTAGGGCGGGAGCGAGATATTTATGTTTATCGAGAGGTCGAGTCTTAGTGTTCCGGGTGCAGGAGAATGTAGAGACGTAGCATGCTACGTCTGGAAGCTGGGGAAGAGGATTACCAATGAACCATGAACCATGAACCATGAACAATCAACAAATGACCAATGACCAATGACCAATGACAAATCATTGATAAAATAGAGAGCCGTTAGTGAACGTAGCCATGACTCCATCTCCTTCGTACTCTGATCCGCAGTTACTTAAGGGCGATTTAGCGGCACTTATCGAGCGACTGCCAAATCTGACTGATGAAAAATGGATTCAACGTGCTTTAGGCGTACTGGTGCGGCTGACTCAGGAGGAGATTGATCGCCTGGACTGGAAAATCCTCACGGCGACGTTAGAGGATATGGAATCTGCCTTTCAAGTATTCTATCCCTATCGTCACGTTCGCAAGGTGACGATATTCGGTTCAGCCCGGATTGACTCCCAAACACCTGAATATAAAATCGCTGCCGAGTTTGCCCGCTATGTAACCCAGCACGGTTTTATGGTGATGACAGGCGCTGGCGGTGGCATTATGGAAGCAGGGCATTTAGGTGCGGGCGCGGAAAATTCCTTTGGTTTGAATATTCAGCTTCCCTTTGAGGAAACGAATCCGTTTATTCAGGGAGATCCGAAACTGATTCGGTTTAAATATTTCTTTACTCGGAAACTATTCTTCCTCAAAGAAAGTGACGCGATCGCGCTTTTTCCTGGTGGCTTTGGTACACAAGATGAAGCGTTTGAATGCTTAACTTTATGTCAGACCGGGCGACTTGAACCAGTGCCATTAGTCTTGATTGATCGCCCTGGTGGTACATACTGGCACGATTGGGATGCCTATCTTCGCAAGCATTTAATTCAACGAGGGTTGATTAGCCCAGAAGATACGAGCCTGTATACGGTGACAGATAATCTGGATGTGGCTTACGAGGCGATTCATCGGTTCTACCGCGTCTATCATTCTAGTCGTTATGTCGGCGATCGGTTCGTAATGCGGCTTAAATCAGAGTTGTCTGATGCTGAGGTTGCACAGCTTAATGCTGAGTTTAGCGATATTGTTGTCAAGGGTCAAATTGACAAAAGTAAGGCTTTGCCAGAAGAACTTCCGGATGAAACAGCGGATTTGCCACGCTTGATTTTTTACTTTAATCGTAAAGATTCTGGGCGTCTCTATCAACTGATCGCTCGAATTAGTCAAATGGCGGCTGCATCCCCCGAAACAACCCATCCTGAACGGAAATAAATAGGTAGGTACAATAAACGTTAAAGGCGGAGGTCGTCATTCGTCATTCGTCATTATCAATATATTTTTCAGAGAAAAAAGTATATTTATTTTTATTTTTAAAGCCAAATATTGCTTTTATTTTTCTTTTATTAATCTTTAAAATAACTTTATTAAAAGATGATGACATTTCATGTTTTGCTTGCCAGAATAGCTATTAGTGGTACCTGCGGATAGCACCACAAAAAATGTCCGAGCAAACATTATTGTAGCTACCAATTCCTGCTCTGAGAACAAATCCTTGCTTTTGTTCTTGCTCAATGCGCTCACTAATAGGAGTTAAAGAATGACTTTTGCTGTAGATTTTAACATTGCCAACGATTGGGGAAGTGGCTTTACCGCGAATCTAGAAATTGCCAACAATAGTTCCAGCAATGTAAATGGTTGGACTCTGGAGTTTGAAGCTCCCTTTGAAATTACTAATATTTGGGGTGCGGAAATTGTTAGTCAAGAAGGCAACCTTTATACAGTTCGCAACCTCAGCTATAACAGCACTCTAGCCGCTGACGGTACTGTCTCTTTCGGTTTCAACGGTAGTGGCGACAGTCTTGAACCCACTGGCTATAGTCTGAATGGAGAATCCATTGGCACGTCTCCATCCATACCGACGCTTTCTGTTGATAATGTAACGGTTACCGAAGGTGACAGTGGTACGGTTGCGGCTGACTTTGTCGTTAACCTGTCCGAAGCCAGTGACCAACCTGTAACAGTTGAGTATAGTACCGCTAATGGCACGGCGACGGCGGGTTCCGACTACACCGCTCAATCGGGTACAATCACCTTTGCGGCGGGAGAAACCTCTAAAATTGTCAGTGTGCCTGTAATTGGGGACACGACGGTGGAGAGCAATGAAACCTTCAGACTTAACCTCTCCAATCCCAGCAACGGAACGATTGCTGATGCTCAAGGGGTGGGTACGATTAGCAATGATGACTCCAGTACTCCTCCAGCCAATACCCCCCTCCGGATTGAAGCGGAAGACTATATCAGTTTCTTCGATAAAAGCTCAGGTAACACAGGGGGGGCGTTTCGCTCTGATGATGTAGATATCCAAGCCACTACGGATGTAGGTGGCGGCTACAATGTGGGCTGGATTCAGCAAGGGGAATGGTTAACCTACGATGCCAACATTCCTGAAGCTGGAACCTACGACATTGTTGCCCGTGTTGCCTCAGCGCAGTCAGGGACACGCAGTTTAAAGGTTTCGGTTGGGGGTGAAAGTGAAACCCTGAGCTTTGGCGGAACTGGGGGATGGCAAAATTGGACGGATGTGACGGCTCAAGGGGTGAATCTCAGCGCTGGGAGTCAGCAACTACGCCTGGATATGCTCTCCAACTCCTTCAATGTTAACTACATTGATATTATTCCCAGCAATAGTTCACCCACGCCACCAACCCTTTCAATTAATGATGTCAGCCTTACCGAAGGCAATAGTGGCACGAAAAATGCGACGTTTACCGTCAACCTCTCAGACGCGAGTACTCAAAGCGTCAGTGTGAATTACGCCACAGCCAATGACACCGCCATTGCTGGGTCTGACTATACTGCAAAATCCGGTACACTGAATTTCAGCCCTGGACAAACCAGCAAAACGTTCACCGTACCGATTATCGGTGACACCCTGGATGAGGCGAATGAAACCTTCAAGGTAAACCTCTCCCAAGCTAACAATGCTACAATTGCCGATGGTCAAGGTGTTGGCACAATTATCGATAATGATGATTCTACCCCTGTCTTGTCACAGTTATCGATCAATGATGTCAGTGTCACCGAGGGCGATAGCGGTACGAAAAACGCGACGTTTACCGTCAACCTCTCAGCCGCGAGTACTCAAAGCGTCAGTGTGAATTACGCCACAGCCAATGACACCGCCATTGCTGGGTCTGACTATACCGCTAAATCCGGGACACTGAGTTTCAACCCTGGACAAACCAGTAAGACGTTTAGCGTACCCATCCTGGGTGACACAACGGTAGAAGGCGATGAAACCTTTAAGGTGAATCTCTCCCAAGCCAGCAACGCCACGATTGGAGACGGTCAAGGGGTAGGAACAATTCTCAACAACGATTCCTCCCAACCCCCTCCTCAGCAAGGGGCTTTTAATTATGGGGAAGCGCTGCAAAAGTCTATCCTCTTCTACTATGCTCAACGTTCTGGTGACCTACCCGATACCAATCCTCTCCCTTGGCGCGGTGATTCGGCTCTAAACGATGGCTCAGATGTGGGGGTTGACCTGACGGGCGGTTACTACGACGCAGGCGACCATGTTAAGTTCGGCTTACCCGGAGCCGCTTCAATGACGATGCTGAGTTGGGGCGCGGTTGAATACCAGGATGCTTATCAACAAAGTGGACAATTTGAAGAGATTCTGGACTCCATCAAGTGGGGGACTGATTACATCCTCAAAGCTCACGTCACCGATGGTCAAAGCACGCAAGCGTTTTACGGACAGGTGGGAGACGGTAACCTCGACCACGCTTTCTGGGGCGCTCCGGAAGACATGACCATGGAACGACCCGCCTTTAAAATTGACCCTCAGAATCCTGGGTCTGATTTAGCTGGGGAAGCGGCGGCGTCTCTGGCGGCGGCTTCGATTGTCTTTCGAGGGGTAGACGAAGCCTACGCGGATACCCTGCTACAGAACGCCCAACAACTCTACGATTTTGCTGACCAATATCGCGGCGTCTATACCGACGCGATTCCCGATGCGGGTCAATTCTACAATTCCTTCAGCGGCTTCCAAGACGAGCTAGTTTGGGGCGCGACTTGGCTGCACAAAGCAACTGAGGCGGCGGGTAGTACAGATACGACCTATCTCAACAAAGCCGAAAGCTTATACCAGGGAATTGGTCCAGGATTCACGCAATCGTGGGATAACAAATCTTATGGTTCGGCTATCTTGTTAGCTCAGGAAACGGGCAAATCTGAGTATAAAGGTGATGTGGAAGGCTGGTTAAACTCCTGGCTTCCCGGCGGTAGCACCCCAACCTATACCGATGGTGGACTCGCATGGTTGAGTCAGTGGGGTTCTCTGCGCTACAGCGCCAATACCTCATTCCTGGCTGGCGTCTACGCGGATACGGTGAATGACCCCAATGGTCAATACTCTGATTTTGCTGAGGGGCAAATTGACTATATCCTAGGCGATAATCCCCGCGACTTCAGCTATATGGTTGGTTTTGGTGAGGACTATGCGCTCAACCCCCACCACCGTGCGGCTTCTGGAGTGACGAATATTAGCGATTCTCGCGATAATCTACACACTCTCTACGGAGCGCTTGTCGGGGGTCCCGCTTCAGCCGATGATTTTGATTATGTCGATGAACGCACAGACTTCATTCGGAATGAAGTGGCGATGGACTACAATGCTGGCTTAACCGGAGCGTTGGCGAGAATGTACGGAGAATTTGGTGGAGAAACGCTCGATACTATTTCGGGAGTCAACCTGGGTGATTTGAGTGCGTTGACCGTTGCCGATGTAGTCGCATCCTAAAGAAACAGGAGCAGAATAGGTGAACAATTATCCTGCTGCCAATTTAGTTTGATCAGAAGTAATGAATAGGGCGATTCTACCGCACCGAGTCTTTAAAGTCAATAGCTGCGTTTCTCAAAAGACGCGGCTTTTTCCGTTACATAAGACCTACCCAGATTTGCCTAAAAGTGGACATTTCTGGCGCTTACTTCCAAGGGTTTCTCCGTATTATTCACTAGGGAAAGGTGCAAAATCTGATTAATGCATCCGGTTATCCATTGTATCTGTGCAATTGGGTAGATATTTTATGGCATAATTAGGGATTATTATACCGTTGTCTAGATAAAATTAAGCAAATAGACCTTACAACTGTCTTTGGTTAAGTTAGCGATGACAACAATTGGATTTAAACGCATGAGACTAAAGTCCCATGCTCAGATTAAACGCTTGATTGATTTTCACGAGCAACGCATGAGGCAATTATCAAACACGGTTGATAAAAAATATACCTGTCGATATTATGCAAATTCAGCCTTCTTGCTTTGTGCTGTGAATCCTCTCGGTTCCTGTGAAGGCTGTCACGAGTATGAACCGGAGGTAACTTCCGAGTAAATACTCATCCGTCATCGCAGCTACTTGGCAAGTTGGGATATTCTTTACTGTTCTATGTTCACTATTGGACTCAACTGATGTCCTAACCTTTATGGCAACAGCAATACAAGTCTAAAGGCTAAAGCCTTTACTACAAACGTTCAACTTCAGTCCATTAAAAAACATTCCTTGGCTGAATATCGGTGGGTTACGGCGGATGTTTCACTAAATGGTTATTGCCTGAATTAAACGTCCGCCTAACCCACCCGACGAGATCGAAATTTCAATACCCTTGAGTTAGGGGGCAAACTTTGTAGGGCGCAAGGGTTGCGCCCCTATGTCAAATTGAGACGCTTCGTTTAATTGAATCTCGCTTATGCCAAAACCCAGTGAACCAGCGTGCGAACTGGAAAACCTGTCGCCCCAGCATTATTGCACCCGTCTTCTTTATCTGCCCAAACTGGACCAGCAATGTCTAAATGCGCCCAGGATGTTTCTTTCACAAACTGCTGTAAAAATAGAGCCGCTGTGATTGAACCCCCGGCACGAGGACCGGTGTTTTTCATGTCAGCAATGGGTGATTTCATTCCCTCGAAATATTTCTCTTCCATCGGCATCTGCCAGAATTTTTCGCCCGCTTTTTCCGATGCGGTTTTGAATTGAGCCGCGAGGGTGTCATCGGTTGTCCATAGTCCACCAATATCATTACCGAGTGCCACGACACAAGCCCCGGTGAGGGTAGCTAAATCCACGATCGCGTCTAACTCCAATTTTTCGGCAAACACTAAGGCATCAGCGAGAGTCAGTCGCCCTTCGGCGTCGGTGTTATTCACTTCGATGGTTTTGCCATTAGATGCCGTCAGGATATCACCGGGATGCAATGCATGACCACTGATCATATTCTCCGTTGCGGCACTAATAAAGTGAACCTCTACATCCGGCTTTAATTCACCAATGGCTTTGGCTGCACCAAAGGTAGCACCTGCCCCTCCCATGTCCATTTTCATGGTTTCGATGCCGCTACCTGAGACTTTTAGGTTTAAGCCACCGGAATCAAAGGTTAATCCCTTACCCACAATCGCGACTTTCCGACGCGGTGTGCCTTGGGGTTTATAGGTGAGATGAATAAACTTGGGTGGCATATGTGAGGCTTGAGCGACACCCAAAAAAGCACCCATGCCTAATTTTTCGCATTCGTCTTTTTCTAAGACTTCTAGCGTCATCCCATAAGCCGAGGCAATATCCTGGGCTGTCTGTGCTAACGTCATTGGGGTGACAGAATTCGGTGGGGCGGCGACTAACTCCCGTGCTAAGATTACTCCTTCACAAATGGCAGTGGCTTGGTTAATCGCGGCTTGGACATCACCAAGTCCAAGTAATTCCACCTGTTCAAGTTTCGCACCTTTATCTTCTGGATCTGACTTAAAGCGATTATCCACATGCAATGCTAGAGTAATCCCTTCCGCGATCGCTTGGGCGCTGAGGGCAGTATCATTATTCGCCGCCGGGAGGCTAACACCCAGAGTTTTACACTTTTGCTGCTTTGCCATCCGCGCGATCGCAGATCCTACTCGATGTAAACTGTCTACGGTTAGGGCATCCGATTTACCCAACCCGACTAAAATCACTTTACGAACTGAGCTACCGGCACCCACACGAGTTACAGCACTACTGCCAACGCTTCCTTTAAACTCGGTTTCCTCAATCAATTCCTTCAGTGTACCGGAGAGTTTCTGATCAAGCTGGGCTAAATCGCCGGTTAACTCCACAGCATCTTCAAAGAATCCCAGTGCTAGGGCATCACCAGTCCAATCTACCCGTGGTGTATCCGTTGCTCGAATTTCCATTCCTTGGTTCTGTCTCTTATCTTTTACCTCATCTTTAGTATTGCATTTGTCTTATGTCTTATGTCTTATGGTCGGGGCGGGTTTTGCAGCCAAGCTAGGGATAACAATCAATATTAGTCCCTAAACCCGCCCCTACAGACAAATGCTTCTGTCATCACCTCTGGAACATGACTCCCCCATCTTCCCTATCTCCCCCTGAATGCCACCAATTTTCCCAATCCTTCGTCAAAATGGGAAGCAGTAGATCTTATCAGTATTGGGCGAAAGAGATTTCATGTTAAAGGTACAGAAATACAGACTTCCTGTAGCAGTCGGGGCGGGATTGCTATTTATTGCCTTATGTGGTTCGTCTTGGTTCATCCTCCGACAGACTGGTGTTCTGGAAAACTTGGGGGCTGACTCCCCGCAAAGTGAACTGAGTTTGACGCAAAAGGATGCTCAATCCCTGGTACTGCCCTTAGTCTCTTTATCTCCCCAAGCTAGGGCACAACAACTGATGGATATTGCTTCGGGGCGTCAATCCCTGGATCAATATCGCGCCCGCTATTTGTTGGCGTCGGATTTAATTGGACAACAGCAGCCAGAGGCGGCACTTCAATGGTTGGAAGGATTAGACGCGAAGTATCCCCAGTTAGCCTCTCATATTGCCCTGAAACGCGCTCAAGCCTACACAGCGATGGGGGATACGGCTAACGCCGAACAAGCTTGGCAAGGGATTCTAGAGACTTATCCCAGTGATCCCGTCGCCGCCCACGCCCTGTATGCGTTGGGGGAATCGAATCCAGAGTATTGGCAACAGGCGATCGCACAATTTCCGACTCATCCCCGTACCTTGGAGATTGCCCGCCAAAAACTACAGGAGAATCCCAAACAACTGGATTTACTCTTACTCTTAGCCAAATCAGCACACGATGCTCCCGATAGTGGCGGAATCCGCGATCGCTTAGTTAATGAGTATGAGTCTCAGTTACAGCCCGAAGACTGGCAGACGATTGCCTTTGGCTATTGGAAAACTCGTGAATATGCCAAAGCTGCTAAAGCCTACACCAAAGCCCCGCCCACGCCCGAAAATGCCTATCGAGTGGGGCGCGGCTATCACGTAAAAGGGAAACGCCAGGAAGCTAAAGCTGGCTATCAACAACTGATTCAAAACTTTCCTGATGCTAAGGAAACGGGGTTAGGATTGCGGCGTCTGGCGAGTCTCATCCCCTCCCAAGAGGCAATCCCTTACCTGGATCAAGTGGTGGCGAAGTTCCCCGATGAAGCCCCAGAAGCCCTACTCACAAAAGCCAACATCCTGGAAGCCTTGGGCAGTTCTCAATCTGCCACCCAAGCGCGTCAATCGGTGTTAACTCAATATCCTAATTCTGACGCCGCCGCAGACTATCGTTGGCAGGTGGCAAACCAGAAAGCCCAAGCTGGGAATCTCGCCGAAGCATGGCAATGGGCGCAACCGATTACCACAGATAGTCCCGATAGTTCCATCGCCCCGGAAGCGGCGTTTTGGGTGGGCAGATGGGCAATGGAACTGGGACGCCAAGATGAAGCTACAGCCGCGTTTGAGCATGTTTTGGCACAGTATCCCGAATCCTATTATGCGTGGCGGTCTGCCCGATTTCTCGGCTGGGATGTGGGTGACTTTACCACGGTGCGGGATGTGAATCCGACGCTGGTGCTACCGAAAACGCGATCGCGACTCCCGGCTGGATCGGATACCTTAAAAGAATTGCATCTATTGGGACAAAATCAGGACAGTTTGACGCTTTGGCAAGCCGAATTTGAGAATCGCCAGGAACCCACGGTTGCTGAACAGTTTACCGATGGCGTCATGCGTTTAGGCGTGGGGGATAATCTCAATGGGATTAATCAAGTTTGGTTTCTGAGTCAGCGCGAAACCCCGGAAGAACGTCGCCAATGGCAAGCGTTGCGGGCTGAACCAGCGTATTGGTATACACTGTTTCCTTTACCATTTTTTGATTCGGTTGTCAATTGGTCGGGTCAACGTCAACTTAATCCCTTATTGGTGATTGGTTTAATTCGCCAAGAATCGCGGTTTGAACCGGAAATCGGTTCTATAGCGGGAGCCAGGGGGTTAATGCAAGTTATGCCGGGAACGGGTCAATGGATTGCGGATAAAATTCAGCTTCAGGAGTATGACCTGAATGACCCTAATGATAATGTCAAATTGGGGACATGGTATTTAGATCACACTCACCAAGAATACAATAACCATTCTTTATTTGCCGTGGCAAGTTACAATGCCGGTCCGGGGAATGTGGCAAAGTGGATCAGGAAGTACGATACAACTGACCCCGATGCGTTCATTGAGCAGATTCCTTTTGCGGAAACGAAGGGATATGTGGAGGCAGTTTTTGAGAATTATTGGAATTATTTGCGGCTGTATAATCCAGAGGTGAATCAGTTATTGCAGAAGTATTCTAAGAGTCAACCTGTAATCTCTCCCTAGCATCAAAAGGGTGCGTT
>CAKZMA010001227.1 GCA_937127375.1 uncultured Coleofasciculus sp.
ATTCCCCAGGCTAAGAGCATCTCAATTAGGCTTCGGGAAGCTTTCCCTTGATCACCTACGCTCTTACCTAAAAACGAGATAAAATTAAATCGGAGATCCTCTGTAACGGAATAGACCATTGCACGAACTGGGAATCACACAAAATATCGTTGATATCGTTGCCGAACACGCGCAGGGGGCGAAAGTGCGACGAGTCTGCCTAGAAATTGGTCAGTTAGCGGCGATAATGCCCGATGCGGTGCTATTTTGTTTTGATGTTTGCAGCAAAGACACTCCCTTAGAAGGGGCAACTCTCGATATTATTGAAATTCCGGGTATTGGTCGCTGTCGTCACTGTAATGCTCAAATTCCCCTCGATCAACCTTTTGGTCTCTGTGAATGCGGTAGTGTAGAACTGGATATAATATCGGGTCAAGAACTGAAAATTAAGGAAATGGAGGTCGAACCATGTGTGTAACCTGCGGCTGTTCTGATGGTGCTGAAACGACTCTTACCAACCTGGAAACGGGGGAGGTTGTCGCCATGGCTAACTCCAATCATGACCAGAGTCATACCCATACTTTACCCGATGGGACTGCGATCGCGCACTCCTCCTCATCTAGCCATTCCCATACTCACACTTTGCCCGATGGTCGAGTTATCACTCACACTCACACTCACGACTCGTCGGGGAATCACCACGATGAAGCCTCCCAGGTTCACGCCCAGGTTCACGGTACCAAAATCTCCTTGGAAGAGGATATCCTGGCAAAAAATAATCTAATCGCTGCCCAAAATCGGGGATGGTTTAAAGGGCGTAATATTTTGGCGCTAAATCTAGTTAGTTCTCCGGGGGCGGGCAAAACGACGTTATTAACCCGCACGATTCAGGATTTACAGGCAAAATTACCGATTAATGTAATTGAAGGGGATCAAGCGACGGCGAATGATGCCCAGAAAATTCAAGAAACTGGGTGTAACGTTGTCCAAATAAATACAGGCACCGGGTGTCATTTGGAAGCAGCGATGGTGGAACGGGGTTGCACTCAACTCAATCCTCCCCTCAATTCTGTGGTGATGATTGAGAATGTGGGGAATCTTGTTTGTCCCGCCTTATTTGATTTGGGTGAACAGGCGAAGGTGGCGATATTATCGGTAACAGAAGGCGATGATAAGCCGATTAAATATCCTCATATCTTCCGTGCTAGCCAAGTGATGATTCTCACCAAAATTGACCTGTTGCCTTATGTGGATTTCGATGTGGAACGCTGTATTGAGTATGCGCGAACAGTTAATCCTCAGATGCAGGTATTTCAGGTTTCGGCAAAAACCGGAGTTGGGCTAGAGGGTTGGTATGAATGGTTAAACTCTCAGTTGCAACCCTTGCAACCATTAAATTGGGATACCTAAAGCCCTGAAAGGCAACAGGCAACAGGGAAGGAATTATCGGTTCCGTTTTTGTTACAATTCTTTACTTAAAAAATCAGGGTTTATCATCGATTCTTACAGACAAAATCTAAGATTTTGATTAAAATCTTGGTGTGGCTTAAGAATATTTTTAGAATTTGGTAAATTTATGATACTTACAGAAAAAATACAACGACGGGACGTTAACCGCAGCTCATCTCATTTAGCCATAGTGTTTGCCCAAACCATGCAAACAGGACAAATTAGCTTCTCGCAGTGGTATGAGTTAATGACGGCACCGTTAGAAGATGCATTGAGTCCTGAGGCTGAGGATGCCATTACCCGTTTAATTTATGGAGTACGTCATGGATTGATCCGAGTCATCTAATATCGGTATCTGGAAAGTACGATAGAGACAGAGCATGGCGCGTCTGCCAACTGTAGAGACGTAGCAGCATTTGTCAAAATGGTAAGTCTTCATCCTCTGGCTCAGTAATCGAGAGTCGCCAAGTCGTTTTATTCTCTTCTTCTACAGGCAATTCCTCCATTACCTCCCCTAACTTCTGTTGTAGGGATTTAGTCAATTGTACCGATAAATCTAACTCAATCCCTAGTTTTTGGGTAACTTCTGCTAATTGATGAAAAGCAACTTTTTTGCTAGTGCGATTTTGACTCGATAAGCGGAATCCATTGACGTTTTTCAGCTTTTGTGCTTGCATCGCCGCTTTCAACCGTTCCTTAATTTGCTGAATTTCCGTATCCAGTTGCTTCCAGCGATGCTCGATTTGGCGATATCGTAGGGTTAGGGCTTCAATATCCTCTGTGGCGGGGTCAGGTTGAGCCAGTTCTAACAGACAACGGTGAACCTGAGCTACATAGACGACATCCTTAGCGGCGTAATCCAGTTGGCGGGGGGAGAGGGGGCGTTTCCTCCAGTCGCCTGTTTGCTCCCGTTTATCAACATGGGGGGAAATGCCAAAATATTCAGTTAAGGTTTTCAGTTGATAATTGGGAACTGGGAGGCGATAGTAGGGAATGGTTTTTGCTAGTTCTAGGGTACAGGTGACATTTTTGGCTTTGCGTTTACCCAAAAATTTTCGGTCATAGCTGGCGTTGTGAAAGACTTTCTCAATCGCCGGATTGTACATAATTGTAGCAATAAACTCATCGGCGAGTTCCGGCTGATATAGCACATCGAGAATTGAGACAGACTCACCAGTGAAGTCATTTCCATCTGCCAAGACTTGGATTAAAGACAATTGGGGTGTATCAGTTTTGTAGTCAGCAACTTCCGTATCTAACCAGAGGATAGAGGCTTGAGTGCAGCGTGCGATCGCACGCTTAATGTCTTGGGCTTGGGTCAGGTATGGCATCAGTCAATCGAGCAGCTATCTTATCCTACATGCTAAAGGGGTAAAAGTGGGATGAAATTTATCGGAATTGACCTCGGTTGGACATCAGGCGCGAGTGGTTTATGTTGCTTAAGTTGGTCAGATGGACAGCTTCAGCTATTAGAATTAAACCGCAAACAAGCCACAGTTGATATCCTCAATTGGATTGACAATTGGACAGCCGCCACTGAACCCGCCCTTATCGCCGTAGACGCTCCCACGCTGATTCCCAACGCCACCGGAATGCGCCTCCCGGATAAACTTAGTCATCGGTATTTTCATCGCTACCACGCGGGTTGTTATCCCGCCAATCGCCAGCGCCCTTTTGCCCAACGCACAATAGAGTTTGGTTTGAGTTTGGAAACACGGGGGTTTATTCACGCCCCCCAGATAACGCCTCAAAGCCTGGGACGCTACCAAATCGAGGTGTTTCCCCATCCCGCGATTGTACATTTATTTGGATTAAATCGGATTCTGAAATATAAAAAAGGAAGACTGGCAGAGCGTCAAGCTGAATTATTAAAACTTTATCATTTAATTCGGGACGTATTGCCGAGTTTAGAACCAAAACTTGATGGGATTAATGGTTTAAATGACAGTTTTGCGGAACGATTGACTGGGGCGACGCTTAAAGCTCTAGAAGATAAACTGGATAGTTTAATCTGTGCCTATATTGCGGCTTACTGGTGGTATTGGGGGATTGAGCGAAATTGGGTATTGGGTGATGTTAGCACGGGTTATATTATTGTCCCTGCACCTGTCGTTTGACACTCCCCGCTCTATAAGTGCGGGGATTCTTAGTTCCACGACACACCTTACAATTATCTATCAAAAGCGGCAATACTTAAACCAAACACCCGTAGAAAACTACCAAGTATTGAGCCTAATTTAGATAACTCCAGAGGGAACCTGCTCCCTAAGCGTTTAGAGATTACTCTCTATGTTTCGGTCTGCCAGACCGTACATTGTTTTTGTCTTATGACTAATGCATTGCAGCACTTTTGGCGGTATCGGCACTCGTTTAAGTCCATGCGTTTTTA
>CAKZMA010001228.1 GCA_937127375.1 uncultured Coleofasciculus sp.
TACGGCGATCGCAGTTTGGAGATGCTACGCTTTGACCGGGAAGTTGGGATATAAAAGATTTAATCCGATGTAGTGGCGTGTAGGGGTGAGTCGCTTGGTTTGTGTGAATGGAACAAAGGATTACCTAGAATTGACTCCTGTAAAACTTGCGCTGGTTTTAATAGGGTTCACCTCGGATAGCGATGTTTCTTGCTTGAGTTTGAATCACACCAATAAAAGTAAGAATAACCCAGAACCGATAAACAGAAGCAAACTCAACCACCCCCAAATATAACTCGATCTGAGTTCAGACTCAAGACTATCGGTCTCTTGCCCAAATTTCTTCGTATCAAGAGACAGATTTTTTAAGGCATACAAAGCTATACGTGTTGTTTTAAATCGCTTTTCTGCAGCGGGTTGGATCAGCTTCTCAATCCAGTTGGCAAAGCTAGGATGAATTCTTGTTGCTTGATGCTTAAACTGAATCTGCATTCCTTTCTGGGGCAATTCAGTCGGCGGAATGTTGGTTACCAAATGAGTCAGAGTGGTACCCAAGGCGTAAAGATCCGATGCGGGAACGGCTTTTCCCCATAACTGTTCTGGTGGTACATAGCCACTGGTTCCCACAACGGTGAACGTCACTCCCTCGGCTTTGGCTTTGTCTTGAACAGCACCAAAATCCACCAGATAGATGTGGTGATCTTCTCCCAGAAGTAGGTTACTGGGTTTGATGTCACGATGAATAATTGGCGGACTTAGTTCGTGCAAATAAATCAAAATTTCTAGAATTTCCTCAGTAATATAGTAAATTTCTTTTCGGTGAAAGTATCGTTTTTTATCTAAAATTTTCTGAAGAGAGTTGCCTTTAATATAGTTTTGTACTAGCCCCAGCCATAACAATCCTTCTCCCTCAGTTGCATCGACGGTGAAATAATCAATATATTGGGGAATTCTCGGATGATTGATAGTTTGCATAATTTTGGCTTCTCGTTCAAACAGCTTGAGTTCATCCCATTGCA
The DNA here is from genome assembly GCA_937127375.1 of uncultured Coleofasciculus sp. GTDB lineage: Bacteria > Cyanobacteriota > Cyanobacteriia > Cyanobacteriales > Coleofasciculaceae > Coleofasciculus. The sequence goes on from CAKZMA010001228.1 coordinate 999, forward strand.
TCTGAGGATTAAAGGCTAACAGCTTAATCATGACTGTTTTAGGGGATGAGGCTTTTACGTCAGTGGCTATCCAAGTTTGGCGACCCGCCTTTTCTTTTAAGTTTATTATTAATTTATACCGTTTTTTTAATAGTTGGTATTTCTGCATGATTAGGTTAAAAAATACAGTATTTTGTTTAATTATTGGTAATGATAGAGCCAGGTTTGGATCTCTTTTAGCATCCATTGGCATTCAGATTGAGATAAACCCTTTATCGTATATGTCTCCGTTAGACTTTTTAGATGGATTTGATGACAATCGAAATTGACTGTAAGTTCTTGAAGGCGTGAATTACAAGGATTAGTATCTTCTAGTTTTGTTTTTCGAGTGTTTATTTTTGTTGGTTGATCATATATCTTAAATAAAATGCAATCCTTGCAGCATTCAAATATCAACCCTTCTCTATCAAGTTGAATGCGGTAGCTATTTAAAGAAACAAAAGTTGTATTTTTTATATTATTAATAATTGATTCGCATATATTGTTTTTTAAGTGACGACATAGTTTCTGGAAATGAAAAACATATCTGTCACCAAATAAAAATATTATTAAAAATACTTTCAGCGGCAAAAGGCAACCAAAAATAGCTAAAATACTGTCAATAAGCATAAGGGATGATGTCAATAATATTGTCAATAATATAGTTGCCCAAAAAATCCCAAAAGGAATGATTAAACTGAAGATTATCACTATGAATATAATTATGATATATGTTCCTATAAGTGGTGCTATTTTCATGACGAAATCAAATAAGTCTCGCGGTAATAGCATTGGCTTGGCTGGAATAGTAATCCTGAGTTTATCTACGGATTTATCAAGTTTAATTCTACTAGAAGCAGGGGAGGTAATCCTTGGGTTATTATCCTTAAGGAAATAACCTTGTTTGAGTTTTTTTAGGGCTTGAGAAGCGGTCTTAAACCTCAGTCCTAAATCCGGTTCACTCAGGGCTTCAATCCAGTTGAGGAACTGAGAATTAATACTCACCTTGTCGCGAAATTGAATCCGTAACTCACGCTGGGGTAAGTCAGCCGGAGAGATCCCCGTTAATAAATGAATCAAACTCGCCCCTAGCGCATACAAATCAGACGCTGCAACCGCTTGTCCCCAAAACTGTTCTAAGGGTGCATAGCCAGAGGTTCCCACTACGGTAAACGTCACTCCTTCCACGGCTGCACTATTCTGCACCGCACCGAAATCGACTAAATAAACCCGCTTGTCTCGTCCTAAAATCAGATTATTGGGCTTAATATCTCGGTGCAAAACAGGTGGCTTTAATCCATGCAAATACTGGAGAATCTTCAGCACCTGAATGGCAATAGAACGCACCTGAGTTTCACTAAAGTGATACCCTTGGTCTAATAACTGCTGCAAAGACTTCCCCGGAATATACTCCTGTACCAAACCAAACCAGTACAATCCCGCACCCGTTTCCTTATCCAGGGAAAAATAGTCCCGATAGTTGGGAATTTGGGGATGATTCAGTTGTTTAAGAACCGCTGCTTCCCGTTCAAATAACTTAAACTCATCCCATTGCATCTGAGGACTAAACGCCAGTAGCTTGACGATGACGGGTTCTGGGGGCGATGAGTTCAAGTCTTGGGCTAACCAAGTTTGACGACCGGCGTTATTGGCTAACTGCTGTCGTAGTTGGTAACGTCCCTGTAATATTTGTGTTGGTTTTAACATGGTTCGCTTCGGGTAGCGATGTTTCTTGTTTAAGTTTGAATCACACCAATAAAAGTAAGAATAACTCAGAACCGATAAACAGAAGCAAGCTCACCCCCCCCCAAACATAACTCGATCTGAGTTCAGACTCAAGAGCTCTTCTCTATTGCTTTTGAATCAAGGAAAGGATTTGGATGCTTTCATCGCAGCAATTCAGGCAGGGAAAGTTCTACAAAAACATAAAGCACATGATCCCGAGGTGATGGGTTCCTTAATCACTAATATTTACGACAGCAGGGAACGCAATCGCTTGGAAAATCATGATGATTCGGTCTATAGCGTAAGTTTCAGCCCCGATGGTAAGATTTTAGCTTCTGGTAGCAGTGACAACACTATAAAACTATGGGATGTAGACCTTGACTTTTTAATGGAGCGCAGTTGCAACAGAATACGCAATTATTTGCTGTATAATCCCAATGTGAAAGATAGGGACTTGTGTGATGGCATTGGTACAGAAGAATAGAGCGTTTTTTACACCTTTTTCTATTGAGGGAGTTGAGTCACCCTCATCCCCTAGCCCCTTCTCCCATCGAGGGAGAAGGGGAACCGGACAATTGCAGTAACTGTAGGTAGTGAAGAACAGCAACATCTATCCAAACAGTAAATGGTTTATTTCCACGAACAGTTTTTACTCCGAATACTTCTTGAGCTATACAATTCTTCTCTTCCTTGTCTACTTTCCTTCCTTGTCTCCCTTGTCTTATCTCCACCCTAAATTAAAAAACCTACACCTGTCAGCTGGGGGTGAGGGGTTGAGCTTAAGTTTCTTGAACTCAGTCAGGGCGGGTTT
>CAKZMA010001229.1 GCA_937127375.1 uncultured Coleofasciculus sp.
AAAAAGGCGATCGCATCTTGGAGTCTTTGGTATCTGGTTGGGTACGGGTAATCCAGGATATCTATCAGTTTCGCCAACCTCAAGGTAAATAGAGGAACGTGCGATCGCGTCAGTTATGAGTTAGTCGGTCTCTGGATGTGGGGTGGAGTGAGGGGATTCGGGGGGATGGATTTCGCGATCGCCTTTTTTTTGATCAACGAGAAATCCCACAATACATTGCTGACTATCTCCGTACTTTACCTTATGAACAAACTAATAAAGTAACATGGCAACAAAGCTAATAAACTACTAATGGATTGCCTGAATAGTAGTTGTGCAGTATCTCCAGAAGTGCGCCAAGAGATTGAAAACACTTTCTTATTACCCATTGCCGAAATTGACAAACGGAGGAATCAAAGCGAATGGAAGAACTCATAACCTTAAAGGAATTTATCCAGCAAGGCAAAATACCGGAAGCATTGGAAGTTGTTGAAGAATTAGAGGAGATGAGTAAATCCGATAAACTTAATAAAATATTTAGCTATGGTATTATTTTATTATTGCATCTAATTAAAAAAGTTGCTGAAAACCGCACCACTAAATCCTGGCAGGTTTCTATATTTAATTCAGTTAAGCAAATTCAACGCACGAATCGACGCCATAAAGCTAAAGGGACTTATTTAACCGAAGATGAATTACGGGAGACATTACAGGATGCTTATGAATCAGCGCTGAGAAATGCAGCCCTAGAAGCGTTCGAGGGAATTTATGAGGCTGAAGAAATCAGTGCCATGGTTAACCGAGAAGAAATTATTGAAATGGCAATGGATTTGATTCTAGAACGTCAATCAACTGATGGAATATCAAAATAGTAACACGAAGTCGCGACATCAAATAATGGGAAAGGGCGACCCAAGTCAATTGAGTGGACTAAGCTGTTCGGCATTTAAACCTTAATGTCAAGAATGGCAAAATCCTTGTAGTGCGAGCATCTTGCTCGCTGCTAATACCCAATTTAAATGCATGACAGCTTACAGTTGTTCATTAGTGCAAGCGGGTCGCCCCTACAGGGTTGACCAGGTGTTTTTTCTAAGGTTTGTAGTCAGGACTTTAGCCTAATCATTTATCGGTTCAAAACTCAATAAAATAGCAGGCGAGACGCTAAAACTACAACGATTCTCTATTGCCTATTGTCACCAATGCTGAATTTAGTCGTCTTTAGACAACTTGAGATTTGAGCCTTGGGTTTGCATCCAAGGCGGTAAGACAGCGACAGGTGCAAAATGTTAGTCATAACCAATACAAAAATCCGCGATCGCTACCTTGTTGCCAACGCCGCTAACCTCTGTAAAATCTGAAGGACAGGATATAACTCATTCTCTGGTCGATATAGAGAGAACTCTGTGGAAAAGGTATATTGGGGTATCTCACCGAACAATACTTTAATAAACATAAAATGACTACCATTCGTGACTAATCCAAAAGTGGGTTGCTCAGTATTTGGATTTGCCATCATGTAAAATAGGGTTTGCGCTGTTGCATCTTTTAGAGCAAGTCCGGCTTGTTTTGACTCAACAACTGCAACCCATAGTTGTTGCTGTAACAACAGGATATCAATGCGCCCCCAAACCGTTCTTTCTCTAGTCTCTATCGCTACATCTACCCGTTTTTCCAAGACTGGATGTAGCGGAGGACGGTAAAATCCTGCGAGTGATAGTAGGGGCGAAAGTACCACCATTTTTACCAAATCTGCTAACATCGGATATTTGTTGAGATAGAGAAACTCTGTTTTGACCCGATCTAAAGTTTGCTTTTCTAAATCGTTGAGTTCTGATAAATTGTCCTGCGCTTCAGGGAAGAAGGTGGAATCGTCTAGAACTTGCCGAAGATTGAATTGGTTTTCAACCTGTGCCAGTGTTAGTTCATGGGCAGGGATAACTTGTGTCATTGCTGCTGTCAGTGTTATTCAAGAAAACGATTACCTTATGTAACACCTTACATACAATTGGCTGACCCTTGATTGGTGAAAGATTGTAGTTAAGGCACAGAAGCGTCTGTGCGGGCAGATTAGATTACCATAACTCCAGAGGTGCAAGTGTTGGTGGATAATTAGTGAGATTTACCTGAAGCGCTTTGCCCAATTCAGGATTAAATAGGA
>CAKZMA010001230.1 GCA_937127375.1 uncultured Coleofasciculus sp.
GTCTCTATCATGGCTCCCCTCCCCCACCCCTGTCAGTCGGGAAAGTCGGATCATCAAAGTCGGAAAAGTAGGATTGTTCTGTGAAGAAGGAGGTGAGGAAGTTCTTGGAGCACGGAGGCAGGGGAGTATTTTTTGCTCAATCTTCGTTCGTCATCCTCTCCATCGTTCCAACCCCCCTCAAATCCAGAATCTAAAGTCGCTAGCCGTATCAACGACAGAGCGGCACGCCCAGACGGCACACCGCTCACAACCCATTTAGGGTTACAGTAGGAAGTTGCGACTCTATTAGAAGTCTCTCAAATAATCACCAATGAAACCTTTTGTTAGGTCTGCCCCTTTCTTTAAGAGTTCGCCCCATGCCGGAGCTGCACTGGCTCCAACCTCTACAATCTTGTTTCCGATGTTGGAAAAAGCAGTGGTCTCAATGAATCGGTGTTGGTATGGCTTATTAGCCTTATTGTGATAGACTAAAAACCGCAGCGTTTTCTCATTATTTTGTCCATATTGGAAAGCCTCATCAACCTGGATTTTGTAACCACCGCTAACTAGGGGGTTGTCAGATTCATCTTTTTGACATTTCTTGAAAAATGAATCCGCAAGAGATTGTTGTATAAACAAACTTCCACTTGCCTCTTTATCCTTCACAGAGTAGGGTAGGGCAATATACGCTTCTTGTCGGCTGCCCAAATCTTGTTGCCATTTGATAGTTACTAATTCCTTTGAATCCGGATCGAATTTGATCCAATCACCTTTCTCAACTATTTGAGCCATTTTTTTCTCTCCTTAATTTTCAGTACGTCTAAAAAGAGGCTAGACCGCACCTCTTTCCTGTATTGGTTTTGTTGCTGGTATTTGACCAGGGACAAGATTGGATTTTCTTCCTTTCGCCTGTCCACTTATAAGACGATTTCAGTCATCAATATCTGATTTTTTTTAGTTAGAGGCTTTTTTTTTAACTCAATGCACCCCATCAAACCCATCTCAACTCTAATAACACTTTCCCTAGCCAGCAAAAACCATAGTCAGCAACAAAAGATGTAGGGTGGGCGCTGACGGCAGTACCCCCCCCTACATCAATGTTCAATTACTGATGGATTTTCGATCAGAATTGATTTTTAAAACCAACGACGCCAATAAAAAAACATTTTTATTTCTCTCCTTTTTCACTAGTTTTACTTGTTTTGTCGGTTGAGTTTTTATCTTCAAGTTTTTTCAAAGTTAATTGACAAAGAATAGAAATGTCAAGGTTAAAATCTAGAATTTACATAAACTTTAACTTCCTCTAAATCACTAAAGTAATCAAAGGAAAATTAACCCAAACTCAAAAATAAAAAGCTCGGATTAATTCTCAGTATTTCTGCTGTTTTAAATACTAAATAGCAGAGGTTAGGCAAGTAGTCGGAAGGTGGTTAAAGGAGTGATGTTCTCTCGACTCCTGAATTAAATCAGGGTGAGGACGCGATCACCCATCATTTTCAAACTCTACCAAGTGCGATCGCACCCCTTCGTCTTAAGCTCAATCAAAAAGCGATCGCCCCTCTCTTTCCTTGAATGCATCTTCTTGGTTTACTATCTAGTAGACTTGGGCGTAAGTCCACCTACCTTAGAACAAAGCCCACAACTGCACCGTCTCCTATCTGGCAATCGTAATGGTAGTTTTACTTCCGCCAACCTGTACTAGGGATAGTTGGAATTTCCCGACGTGCGTTTTATATCGTCGTCTCCTTCTCCTTTTCAGGACTTTTGCTTATCGCAGACCATGTAGCCTTGCTTCATCCAGAAAGAAGCAGTAATTTTCTGCATTTCTTCTCGCGGCTTGCCTATTGTTCGCTGCAAGTTTCTGGGCTAGCTCTCTACCATAAACATATACAAATCCATGTGGCGGCAAGTTCGTTTGTATGTCTTCTGTTGCCGCTGCAAGATGAGAAAGTTCGTGCGTTAGGGTTTGAAAAAGATTCCCTAAATTCATTTGGTCTCGATTTACATATATTTTGAGGACTTTTTGCTGATTCCAGCGACCATAATTGAACGGGCGGTGGGCTGCGCCTAACGCATCCGTAACGTGATGAAATATCATGGTTGGCGGATTGGGAGCCGTGGTTTGGAAGCTCAATTCTTCCAGCACTTGCTTCATCTTTATTATGACTTCCCGGACTTGTTTGACTCCTGAACCACTAGCATCCCCAAAATATTCTTGATACAATCCTCTCGCGGCATCTTTGACATCCGGAAATAAATTGTTGTAACAGTTTCCTAAAACACCTGGAATCGCGATCCAACTTTGTTGAATCAGTTGCTGTTGTGACCGTGTGAATTCTCCATTGAGGTTATCGAATTGTAGTCTCATTTCGGTCTCCGTTTCTTACTTTGTGGTGTTGGGTCGAATACAAAGCCAACCCAAATTTATTTAAATTAAACGATGCCAAGTTGGAGCTTCACCTTATCACCTTCCGCCTTCCTGCAATCCCCAAGAGAGGCGAAGGTTATTCTGAGTAAATGCATGAGCTTTTCCCTGTGAATTTGATTTCACTGTCAGAGGTTGTTTCCTGTCGAGACGAAATTTTATGTTTGTTTTTCGTCTCTACACCTATAAGACGATTTCACAGAGCCATTTCTGAATTTTTCCAGTTAGAGGCTGTTTTTTCCAAACTCAATGCATCCCATCAAACCCATCTCAACCCTAATAACATTTTACCTTGCCAGTAAAAACCATAGTCAGCCACAAAAAATGTAGGGTAGGCACTGACGGCAGTGCCTACCCTACATCAATGTTCAATTACTGATGGATTTCCGATCAGAATTGATTTTTAAAACCAACGACGCCAATAAAAAAACATTTTTATTTC
>CAKZMA010001231.1 GCA_937127375.1 uncultured Coleofasciculus sp.
CGTTTGCAGCGTCTGTGCCCCCGATAAATCGGCAATTGTGCGGGCGACTTTGAGGATGCGATCGCTTGCCCGGGCAGAGAGTCCAAGTTTGCGAATTGCCCCTTCTAAGAGATTACGACTACTATCGGCTAAATGACACCATTGTCTCAAATGACCACTTTGCATCTGGGCATTGCAGCGCAGTGTGGGTTCTGAGTTGAAGCGATGACGGGCGCGATCGCGGGCTACTTTTACTCTCTCCCTTACGGCTTCTGATGCTTCACTTTGAGGCTGTCGGGTAATCTCTTCGGGTTTGAGGCGATTCACAGCAACTTGTAAATCTATTCGATCCATCAATGGACCTGAAAGTTTTGCCCAATAGTTCTCCCGTTGTCGCGCTGAACAGGTGCAGGGTTGCAGGGTATCACCAAAGTAACCACAGGGACAGGGATTAGTACTAGCAACTAACGTAAATTGTGCCGGAAATAGGACAGACTGTCGGGTGCGAGAAATGGTCACATAACCATCTTCTAAAGGTTGACGCAAAAATTCCAATACATTGCGCTTAAATTCGGTTAACTCATCCAGAAATAATACCCCTCGATGCGCCAAGGAAATTTCGCCGGGACGCGGAAAACTCCCTCCTCCAACTAATGATGGACCTGATGCGGAATGGTGGGGACTGCGAAAGGGGCGATGTCTGATTAATCTGCCTTTATCTTTGAGTAATCCGGCTACAGAATAAATTTGGGTAACTTCTAGGGCTTCTTCAAAACTTAAGGGCGGTAAAATTCCCGGTAATCGTCGCGCTAGCATGGTTTTACCGCTTCCCGGTGGACCGACGAAAATTAAATTATGTCCTCCGGCGGCGGCTATTTCTAACGCCCGACGCGCATGGGATTGACCTTTAACTTCGTTTAAGTTTCCGCCTGTAAACTGAGAGGAGGATGATTGGGGTAATTCATCCATCGTTACTGGGGAATAGCGTTCCGGTTGATTCAAAAAATCCGCCACATCAGCCAGATGTTTGAATCCGTACACGTCTAATCCACGCACCACGGCGGCTTCCTGGGCATTATCGGCGGGTACGACTAACCCCGAAATCCCCAAACTTTGGGCGGCGGCGGCGATGGGTAAGACTCCCGCAATGGGGCGTAAATTGCCATCTAGAGAGACTTCGCCTAAAAATAGATAATCACCTAATAATTCAGGATTGACTTGTTGCGAGGCGGCGAGAATCCCCACACTAATGGGTAAATCAAAGCTGGGTCCTTCTTTGCGTAAGTCGGCTGGGGTGAGATTAATCACGATTTTTCGCATCGGAAAGACAAAGCCGGCATTTTTTAACGCCGCCCTCACCCGTTCTCGCGATTCTTGGACGGCGGTATCCGGTAATCCCACAACAACAATTCCCGGTAGTCCGCCTGACACATCGACTTCCACACCGACTTTCACCGCATCGATGCCGACTAGCGAAGCACTCCAAACCCTGGCAAGCATGTCTGTTGATCCTGAGTTTTACTGGCAATTATAGGACGTGCGATCGCAACCGTCTATTCTAAGTAGGTCGGTAGCAATAAGCCTATCTATATTAAGTTCTGTAAATAACCCTCAAACTCTTACCAATGACCAATGACAAATGACGAATGACGATTTTCAATTCCACAGCTTAGACATTAAGTAATTCGCTTGTTCATACCGTCCTTGAGACTTGTAAAGGGCTGCCAAATTATTTAAACTGAGCGCGACATCGGGATGATCTTCTCCCCATAAGCGTTTACCGAGTTCCAAGACTTGGAGATAGAGGGGTTCGGCTTGCTCGTAGCGTCCTTGATAATGATAGAGTAATGCCAAATTATTCATACTGGTTACTACATCAGGATGGATATCTCCAAATAAACGTTTTCTCAGATGTAAGGCTTGTAGATAGAAGGGTTCGGCTTTGTCATAGTGCCCCTGATAATGATAGAGTAACGCTAAATTGTTCAGGCTAGTTGCCACATCAGGATGGTTCTCTCCCAACAAACGTTTCCGAATATTTAACGCTTCCAAATAAAACGATTCTGTTTTATTATTGGGTCCTTTAGAGAAATAAAGTCCTGCCAAATTATTCAAGCTTTGTGCCACATCAGGATGGTTCTCTCCCAATAAACGTTTTCTGATGTCTAACGCCTGAAGATAGAGGGGTTCAGCTTTCTCGTAGCGTCCTTGAGAGAAGTAGAGGGCGGCTAGGTTGTTGAGGTTCGTGGCGACATCGGGATGGTTCTCTCCCAATAAGCGTTTTTGCAAGTCCAAGGCTTGTAGATAAAGGGGTTCAGCATCCTCGTAGCGCCCTTGGGACTTATAAAGGGCGGCGAGATTGTTCAGGCTTGTGGCAACATCTGGATGCTCTTCGCCCAACAAACGTTTTTCGATGTCTAAGGATTGCAAATAAAGGGGTTCGGCGTCTTCATAGCGTCTTTGATAATGATAAAGTAAGCCTAGATTACTAAGGCTGGTTGCCACATCCAGATGCTCCTCGCCTAAATTACGTTTCCTCAAGTCCAAGGTTTGCAGATAAAGGGGTTCGGCGTCTTCATAGCGTCCTTGACAAAAATAGAGGGTGGCTAAATCATTGAGACTATGAGCGAGATCTGGATGATCATCACCTAAGTTACGTTTCCTCAAGTCCAAGGCTTGCAGATAAAGAGGTTCGGCTTCGGCATACTGTCCTTGAGCCTGGTAAAGTTTTGCCAAGTTGTTGAGGCTGGTGGCGACATCAGGATGAGCATCGCCCAACAAGCTTTTTCTGAGTTCTAAGGCTTCTAAATAAAGAGGTTCAGCTTCCCTGTAGCATCCTTGCAGTCTGTAGAGTTCGGCTAAATTATTCACCGTTTCGGCTAAGCTTGTTTCTTGCCCGAGTTCTTTTTTTAGCTGAATGGCTTGACTTAAATACTCAACGGCTAAGGCTTGTTCTTGGGGATAATTTAGAGATTCACCCTGTTCTAAGCGCCGTTGATAAAGGTGTCCGACTTGAGCATATAAGGTTGCCAAATTCGGATCGTTGACGCCGCGTTTGGCTTTGGTGTACTCAATCAATGCGTTGAGATCTGCGAAGGGAAAGACTGATACATTTTGATCCCAAGCGTCGCTTTCTTCGATAAGATGGCGGAATGGCTCAATGTTTTGAATGGGAATAGCGGTTGTTTTTTGGGAGTGGAAGCGAAAGACGGCTTGACACCAATTTTGGAACTCTGGGGCGTTTTGACTTAGCTGACTCTCTAGTTGGTGAGTTAGCCACAGTACAAGTGGACAAGCCAAGGCGGATAAGGCGTCTTGGGTTTCTGGTAAGGAGGCGAAAAAAATTTCCTGTTCTGAATGCTGGGCGTCGAATTTGAGCCAGAGAAGTTGTTCAGCACCCGTCGCGGTGACAACGGCGTTTCCCCCCTGACGTAAATCGTCATCGGTTTGGACAAGTTCAGTAATGGCGCGGCTCAGGTTCGGGTCATCCTTAACCAAGATAACGCGATGCGATCGCATAGAGGTGGCGAGTTCGCTTTCATAGCGTTCAATCAGTTGGTTGCGAAAATGGATATCATCACAAACCGCTAGGATTACACTCAACTTACCTTGACTGGCTTGAATCGCTGTCAGTAAATCGCCATACGTTTTTTCATTATCAACCGTCGGGTCAGACAACTCCGTCATCATGAAATTAACCTCCAATCTTGTAATCGCTCTTGAACGATTCGGTGAACCTCATCGGTTTTGACGATTGCCATACTCTAGAACATTAAGACTATGCAGCTTATGCCCAAATTCCAGTGCTTTGGGTTCATGTTCGTTGTGTTTAAGAGTTTATAGTCGAGTTCACCTAAAAAAAATGACAAAGTTATTGTGAATCGCGTTAATCCGAATCAATCCTAAGCACATTCGACAAGAGTTATCCCTGATTCGGAGCGTTTGGCAGCAACACCCACTTCTATAGGGTACATTCTCTTTAGCTGTCTGTCGATTTCCTTTATCTGTGCGAGGGTGTCCCAGCTCCCCCTGCTCCCCCAGCTTCCCCAGCTTCCCCAGCTTCCCCAGCTTCCCCA
>CAKZMA010001232.1 GCA_937127375.1 uncultured Coleofasciculus sp.
GCCTCGTCACCGTTAACTTGGGTAATCACCGCATCCGCAGGAGGCACTTGTCGGTTAAAAAAGTAGATAGGACGATTGCGATCGCCATCCGCTAAGGGAACTTGACTGGAAAGCGACTTTATGTTGTGAGCAATCTTGGCAATAGCATTCCCTACCGTATCCGTTTCCTGCCAGAGATACTGTGTCATCAGGTAGGTAAATGCACCTGCATAAAAGCCACCTAAATAGGCATCTAAAGCTTCTTGATCCCGTTGCGCGGAGGCAACAACAATCCCTTTAGCGACTCCCCGACAGCGCCGATTAGTAACTTTTTCCGGAGATAGTTGTAACATTTCCATCCAGCGTTTTTGATAGGCAATTTCTTCCGGGCTGGGTTGAAATTCTTTACCGGAAACAGAACGCACGCGAAAGTTTCCACGAGTGCCACCCCCAGAGTAACAACTATCCAGTACTGCCGTAACATTTTCAGTATTTAACGCCGACATCAACAGAAATAAACTGCGTCCCATAATATCTAGTGCAATGCCATTTTGCCCATCATCAGCAGGAACTAACGTGCTATTCAATTCATCATTAACAATTTGGTTGGGGCAATTTTGGAGGGAATTTGGGTCGTATAATCGGGAACCATGACCGGAAAAATGGAAAACAACGACATCTCCCGGTTTTGCTTGTTTGATTAAATGCTCTTCAAACGCAGTTAAGATTATCTGGCGAGTCGGTTGCTTGTCCGGAGTTTCATCACTTGTTAAGCGGATAATATCATGGGGATGGAAACCAAAACGGTGAATCAGCAGGTATTCTTGCAAGTCTACATCTGTGACACAGCCTGCTAAATTGCCGAAGCGATCGCTATTGGGATACTGATTAATTCCGACTAACAGCGCCAACTTGCGTGGAGTATCTTGGGCGAGAACTTTAGCATAGCGATGGCTTTTTTGGATAATATCCCACTGGCTTAATCCCAAGGTGGCTAAAGTTGAGCCAGCAAATTGTAAGAAGTGACGGCGAGAAAGGTGATACATGATGACAATTTTGGATTATGGATTGACGCTTCACCCACATTTTTGGATTGTATTTTTATAGCACTACGAGGATATGTTAGGACATCAGTTGATCCCAAGAGGGAACAGGGAACAGGGAACAGAGAAAAATGGGGAGCATCCCATTTTGGAAACACCATTCTCCAAAGCAACGATATTTCAATGGTTTCAGCCCTCTGAAAAGAGCTAACGCGCCAGATCGTAAACCCCTTCGCCAACGGAACGGGCAGCAGGCTGCTCTCGTTTGCCTCGGGTTTTCGTCTGATAGGTCTTTTCTCTTAAACCTTGCTCAATCTTTTTAGCATCACTACTGACACTTTCGACAAAGCCCCAGGTTTGTTGCCCATGCTGGCTTACTTCCGGTAGTTGTTTTTGTCCCACTACAATCAGGCGATATGATGCCTTTTCGTGAGGTTTCAGAACCATGTAGAACCGTTGCACATCATCGAGTCCTTCTACAGAATGTTCTTCGACTTTTGGTCGGTAGCAGAAGTAGATATTGCCTTGTTCAAGAACTTCGACGTTGTTCTGTTGGTCTCGATCGTTTGCCATGAAATTTCTCCTTATAGGGTTGGCATAATTGCCAGAACATCAGTCTTCAGCATAAACATAAGCCTGGTCAAAAATACCCTATCTTTAGGCTGAAATAACTGTAAGTCGGTTGATGGAAATAAACGAAACTATGTTAATTTCTGTAAAGACAAACCTCAAACCCTTACGAATGACAAAGGACTGAACTACCAGAAAAAGGGAATTCAGCAGCTTTTGAGACGCATTTTGAGAGGCGATGTCGGTCGATTGGTGAACTGGTAACAGTCTTCTCAGCGCGGCTCTATGGCGCTCGGAGTCGCAAGAATAAGAAGCTAATTGACGGTGTTTCAAGTGCAATCGAAGAATCTCAAAAATAATCTACCCAATCCCTTGACGTTGGGGAGATATGTCCACATAGTAGAGGAGTAAATTGCCAGTTTGGGTAGATATGGCGACAATTATTATTGGACACAGGCTATTTGCCAATAGTGAAGATGAAGCGAAGGAAAAAGGATTACCTTTGCTCGAGAATCTTTGGGAATGCCTTTCTAAATCACTGGAAGCGGTTAAAAAAGACTGCTTAAATCGTTACCCAGACTTGATAATGGAGATCTCTAGCCTGGAAAAAGAATTTGTTTATTTTGACCAGTGGGACAAACAGGATGGTAAAAAAGTTTGGGATTTAAGTTACTGGGCTGAGGTAAAAGCGACCTCCCCCGATGGTGATCCAGAATGTGATTTTAAGATTGATCAGTATGACCAATGGCAAAAGCTTGGAGAGCCGATGTACAAGGATGTCTACGAGCCTCTTTATGATTGCGACTGGTCATCTATTAAGCCTTTTTGCGATGTGGATAGCGACACTATTGGTGATATTGTTTCTGTTCAGTTTGACGCTGTAAAAGCCGTTGATAGCTACCACGGCGGAATTCATTTTTACAATAATAACGAATGGCTATGAAAACTTACGCAACCGATAAATTGCCTGTCATTCTGCAAAATTTAATAGCTGATTACAGCAATGTCTATCGGTTTGCGTTGATCTTCACTGTCAATCAGCGCCTTAAAGGTTTCAGCAACAAATCAAAGCTAAACACGCTAATTCAACAGACTTTCAAAATCAACAAGCGTCAAGCAGGCGCGGTCATTGCAGATGCAGATGGGAAAATTGATTCTGCGAAGAAATGCCGCGCTAACCACATCAAGCAACTCGAAGGTAAGCTAAAATCGGCTAAAGAGTTTCCTTTGCCTCAGTTACTGAGTGCTGAAACTTTTGTACACTTGATTGAAGAACTCAGAGAGCTTATTCTCATCTAATTTGCCATGCGTGCGAACCCCACTACAGACATCCACGCCAAAGGGTTTGACCTCTTGAATGGCATCTTTTACATTCTCCGGAGTGAGTCCGCCAGCTAAGAAAACAGGCACGTTGACTAATTCCCGGATGCGTCGGCTAATCGTCCAATCATGAACTCGCCCGGTTCTGCCCAGTTCTTTTTCTGGTAACAGGGGATTCCCCGAATCGAGAATCAATGCGGAAACAGAGGGGGCAACGGCTAACGCTTCTTCGATCGCGGCTTCGCTGGTGATATGAATGGCTTGGACAATGGCAATTCCAGGTAATGCCTGACGTAAATCATCATGGCTTCCCCACTGTAGGCGATCGCAAATCTGAATTGTGTTGACGCCTAGGCGTCGTTGCTGGGCAACAATGGCTAAGGTATCAAATTTACTGGTGAGTAGAAATGAAGAGACACCCGGAGGGACTTTAGTGGTGACTTGGGCAATCAAGCCTTCAGACACCATACCCGGTCCACTGGGCATCTCGGATACTAAGCCTATGGCAGCAGCGCCATAACGAATGGCTAGATTGGCTTCGTTCATGCTACTAATGCAGCAAATTTTAACTCTGGGTCGGATTGTTGGTTCCATCAACTTCCTATGAAAAACGTTTTGATATAAAGGTTTGAGAAGAGGGCGACCCGACCCCATTGAGTAGGCAACCCGACCGTCTGTAGGGGCGGGTTTTACCGATACCATATAAGCAAAAACTGGTAACTTATGTAAACCCGCCCTGTTTCTGGTGTTGTTAATTAGGCTAAGCGGGTCGCCCCTACCTTGTTGATGATAACTCCATTCTGAGACTAATTCGTTTTAGCCAGAGGAACGATCAACCCATTGGAAAAATAACTGGCTTTGTTGAACATCCTGATTCACACCATAACTGGTAATGGTTAGCGATCGCAGGTGGTTAAATAAAGGTTGACCAATGAGTTCCACCACCCGCAAAATGGGAAGCTGACGCTCAATTAAAGGTTGGCTCTCTAACCAGTTTATATAGAGATACCCATCATTTCGAGTCGGTAAAGCCGCGATCGCGTTCTGGAAGTCTAGGTTCTGAACCAGAGAATCCTTCACGCCCCCAAGGGCGGCGTCCATTGCCTCAATGGATGTGGCAAACACTTCATAGTCTCCTACCGTGGTGTGAACCCCCCGAACTTGGGCTTGTAAACTTAACAACCCATCTTGGCGATTCTTCAGGGCTTTCGCTGTCACCAACTTCGTCCACGCCGTCGTCGTGCGATCGCCAAACGGGAGTTCTCCCACATTGAGTCCCTGCTGCTTGGCGACGATATCCAAATGTTCAATCGCGTCAATTGCCTGGTCATTATTAGCCGTTTGCGCCACAAAAATCCAGTCGGGATTCGGTTGATCCGGTCGCTGAAATAGGGATAGGGCATAGTCCCCCTGCACCCAACTGAAAATCTCTTCTGGCAATTGAATCCCCCACTGAGAATCTAACCGGGCAATCCCTTGGTCAATTACGCTACTGAGACTCTCATCGCCTTCTAATCGAGTAGATAGTTGTTCCCAGAATTGGTTTAAATCAACCCCAGCAATTGCTAATGCACTTTGGGCGGGGATGTACTGAAGGGCATCAATAGGCTGAGACGGGACTGGGGTACTTGGTTCTAGACTCGATTTTGACCGAGGAATCGCCGTTTGTGCCAATAGCCCCTGACGAGTGAGGGACAAGGTAATCGCCAAGCTTTTGGACGCCTCAAATGACTCGCGATTAGGAATCGGTTGATTGGAAATCCAAGCGGCTAGGGCGGGTAAATTCACCACGCTGAATCCAATACGCGGTTCGGTCAGACTTTGCAGCAGGTGTTGATAATCGAAATTTTCTGCCAAACTCAAATCGGCAACTTGTACCGTATTAATCGCATTCCGCAAGACCTTAGGGTGATTGGCATAGAGGACAAAGCGATCGCCGATGATAGCGCTGGTTAAGGTATCCGGGATGGAACGAGAGTCTGTATCCTTTGCTACCTTTTTCCCTGGGGGATTCGAGGATTGATAAATTAGGTTGACCCCTTTATAGGATTCAACCACTAAATCGGCTGGGTTGGTAATTGAGAGTCGAGAATAAACCTGTTCCTGCGCGGCTTCAGGATCATTGGTCGTAAAAACGAGTAAATATCCCGGTTGTGCCGCATTCTCAGGATTCCGGTCAACATCTAACGACGTTACCGCCAGCGTCAGTTCATCATCAATCCAGGGTTGAATGTCCCGTTGATAATCCAGTCCCAAATTCGCCAGCAGACTATTTTCCAGTTGCTTAAACTCCGCGATCGCACCTCGTCGCTTCTGAGGTGGAACCATCACTTGCCGCAACGCTGCCAAACGGTCTGGATTCACCAGCAACGATATCATGGCGGGGGCTTGTTTCGGCACAAAAATCGCCGCCGTGGGAGTCTTGACCTCTTGTTCCTGCAATAGAGTTAGGGGGCTGTGGGCGCTAACCCAAAACCAGCCACCTCCAGCCAATAACAGCAACATTACCACACCGACTGCTAAGGCATAAAAAAACGAGCGTAGTTTCATTGTCATTCGTCATTCGTCATTTGTCATTCGTCATTTGTCATTTGTCATACTCGCTTCCCTTGAGAAGCAAGCTACGTCTTATGTCCTTTGTTGAAGGTGACTTGCACTCTAATCGGGGCGGGTTTAGTGATATCAGGGTGACAACCTTCCCGTTAATGGTAAAACCCGCCCCTACACGCTCTCCCTCTGCTTCCCCAGCTTCCTCTGCTTCCCCAGCTTCCCCACACCCTTTGCCAATCTTAAGGATATCGGTATTCTGGTATGTATTATTTTCCTTGCACCAGTTATGTCAGCTCAATCCTTTAATCAACCCATTCCCAAAATCACTGTTGAGGAACTCGCGCAGCGGATCAGCCAGTCCCCGGAAGGACTCCAGCTTATCGACGTGCGAGAACCCCAGGAAGTCGCGATCGCGCATATTCAGGGGTTTGATGTTCTCCCCTTGAGCGAATTTGCCCAATGGTCTGACCAAATTCACAGTCGCTTTGAAGCTGATGCTGAAACCTTGGTGATGTGTCACCATGGTATCCGTTCCGCTCAAATGTGCCAGTGGTTAGCGGATCAGGGGTTTACCAATGTCAAAAATGTCGTCGGTGGAATTGATGCATACTCCGTAACGGTCGATCCTACCATCCCTCGCTACTAGCGGTCGATCATGGCAAGCTACAGAATCCTAGTGTCTTCTGTTATCTTTGGATCAATACTCATCCAACCAGGAAAGCCTGTCACTTAAAAGATCAGTTTAGCGGCGTTGGCGATTTAACCTATTTTTAGGGATATCTAGGAGATGCATTTCTCCACAAGTTCGCCATAACCCTCATGATTTTAAAGGATTCTGGTGAAAATCTGATTAAGTTCGGCTTTTTTTCAAATGTCTGTACACGTCAGTCTTAATAGTCGGCAACAACATATTCTCTGGGCAACCATCCGTCATTACATTGCGACGGCGGAACCTGTGGGTTCCAAAGTTTTAGCCCACGAGTATGATCTGAGTGTTAGTCCTGCTACAATTCGCTCTTGTATGAGCGTTCTAGAAAAATCTGGCTTACTCTATCAACCTCATACCTCTGCAGGACGGGTTCCCTCGGATTCAGGATATCGGATTTATGTGGATCGGCTGATTAAACCCTCCAATACGTTAGGACGTCAAGCAGAGACATTACTATCAGATCATTTGAAGGGAGACGATTTCAACTTTGAGGCTTTGTTACGGGATGCGGGGCAAATTCTCTCCACCTTGAGTGGGTATATTACCCTGATTACCTTACCTCAAACTCAAACAACACGATTGCGCCATTTGCAATTGGTGTCTGTCGCACCAGGGCGGGTGATGTTGATTGTGGTGACTGATGCCTATCAAACCCAATCCATTGTCATGGAATTGCCTTCGGTATCAGAGGATGATCCACCGGATGAAGCGGCTGTTGAGCAAGAGTTACAGATATTATCTAATTTTTTAAGTAGTAAGCTTCGGGGACGTTCTCTGGGTGAACTGGTTAACTTGGATTGGAGTGAACTTGACCGCGAATTTGCCCAGTATGCTGATTTCCTGAAAAAGGTATTGGCAGAATTAACTCGTCCGATGAAAACATCCGTAGCCACGCCAATTTTAGTTCGGGGGATTGCCGAGTTATTACGTCAGCCAGAATTTGCTGAGTTGCAACAAGTTCAAATGTTGCTGCATCTGTTGGAGGAAGAACAGGAACAACTTTGGCCCCTAATCTTTGAACTTCCTGATAGTTTGAATTCTAAGCGTCGGGCAAAAGTGCGAATTGGGTCAGAAAATCCCTTGGAACCGATGCAAACCTGTACGTTAGTTAGTGCGACCTACGAACAGGATAATCTACCCGTGGGCAGTGTGGGAATTTTGGGTCCGACTCGGATGCTATATGAAAACGCGATCGCGCTTGTGGAAGCCACGGCGGATTATCTGACGGAGGCGTTGAGTCAGGTGGCGTAGTTATTTGTCATTTGTCATTTGTCCTTTGTCATTTGTCATTCGTCATTCGTCCAATTTAGGTTGGGATCAGGGCGGGTTTCGTTGTTCAGTTTGAGGTTAGTCTACTCATTTAATCCCTAAACCCGCCCCTACCTATTGCGGGTGCGATCGCGCCTAACAATCGGCTAGGTTTTATTGTCCAGTTTCCGGTTAAT
>CAKZMA010001233.1 GCA_937127375.1 uncultured Coleofasciculus sp.
ACTACAAGGATTTCGCCATTATTGATATTAAGGTTTAAATGCCGAACAGCTTATTCTGGTGGGCAATGCCCACCCTACGGTGTATCAGGGGTTTCGGCGATACCAAAATGTTTAATGAATGTGCCATTGAGGTTAGGACGAATGGCACTGACTTAAGGTTGGTGGGCAATGCCCACCCTACGGTATATCAACGGTTGCAGCGATCCAAAACGGCTTATTTCAGTGCTATTAAGGTTAGGACATAGTGAACGGCTGAACCATCCACAATAAACCTGCTGTCCTGACACCTTCTGCTTCTTTCCATAGATGCCAAAAAAGCGTCACTCTTGGTCTAAACTCCAAGTATGGAATCGGGAGCATCAAATTGTGAAAACGTCCAAGCAACCGTTACCGTGGCAGGTGGGACTGGTGTTAGTCGCTGGTGTCTTGGCAGTTTCTAGTGCCGCCATTTTTATTCGCTTAGCGAATACGGCGGCTGGGTTGAGTGGCGTTGGATTTAGCCTGTTTCTGTCGGCTTCTCGCCTAACCCTGGCATCTTTATTAATAGTACCCGCTTGGCGAAACCTGCGATCGCATAAGCTTAGTCCCGGTGCCTTCCATTATGCTGTGGGGGCTGGGATTTGTCTTGCCCTGCATTTTGCCGCCTGGATTACGTCTCTATCCTTCACTTCAATTGCCGCTTCTACAACTCTAGTCACCACCAACCCAATCTGGGTAGCTTTGCTATCTTGGCTATGGTTTAAGGAAAAACCTTCTCGGTTAACCCTACTGGGAATTGGTATTGCCTTTATCGGCGGTGTCCTCATTGCATTAGGGGATCAAGAAACGGTTAACGTTAACCATAATCCCGCCTTGGGCAATAGTCTTGCCTTAATTGGTGCTGTAATCGTCAGTTTGTATTTATTGTTAGGTCGAGAAGCACAGCGGCGTGGTTTGGGAATTGGTAGTTATATAGCCATCGCCTATAGCACTGGCGCATTGGTTTTGTTGCCCTTACCCTTAATCTTTGGTGTTGGCTACCTTGGCTATCCTCGTGCCGTTTACCTTTATATTTTACTTATGGCGGTATTGCCTCAATTGATCGGGCATACTAGCTTTAACTGGGCAGTGCGCTGGATTTCTCCCACCCTAGTTACCCTAGCGATTTTATGGGAACCTGTTGTCTCTAGTTTTTTGGGGTATCTCGTGTTTCAGGAACTCCCCGGACGCTTTGTGCTAGTGGGTGCAACCGTTCTCTTAGGAGGTGTCGCGATCGCGGTTTTTGGCGCTAGGGCAACTTATAGTGAAGATGGGAGAACTTAAGGACAAGAAAACCAGTACGTTACTTATCCCTTCACTGAGTCCGGTCTTCGTCAGGCTTGCCATCTCACCGTCATTGTCTGTTACGTCTAATGCTAGCTTTGCCGTCAAATCGACACTGTTAATATCCAAACGGAAGAACTGATTCATACCTCCCCCAGTTAGATCAGCATTCAGAGGACGGGTGTCGGTTCCATCCCATGTAAACACCGTCGTACTTTCAATTCCAGCATCGTTGCTAATGGTTGCAAAACCGCCTACTATGCTTACAATCGCACCCAGCTCCGGGTCGTCAAACTCATTCTCATCTATTGTTAATTTGATCTTGCGCTCTTCACCAATTATGTTGTTGTCTCCATTCATCATAGCGTTCATCGCCATAGTACCAGGACTACCCAGGACTTCGACACTTTGATCAAACGTGTTAAAATCATCAATCGTCACTTGGGCGGCTTGAGCTTGACCCACACCAAACACGAATTTCAAGAAAGCATGCCACCTATCATTCGCTTCATGGCTCCGTTTCCCTCATCTCTTCATCACCTCATTAATTGCATGATGCAATGAAAATGGGATTAGGTCTCTCTGAAGGGATCAGGTCTCTCTGAAGTAGTCCGACAAAAGTAAACGGTGCGCTGGGGCAACTTTTGCAAAAGTCAGCGATCGCTGAAAGCGCACCGATTGGACATTTTCATGAAACTTAATACAGTTAATCTTATTGATGTACGACTACTTAATCTATGAACTAGGCGTTGAGGCAGTCGTCGATTCTGTTTCAGAATCCGCCGAAAATTTCTGGGTAATCCAAACTGTCAAAATGTGAGATAGCAATCCAATCGGTCCAGCAAATAAACAAAGAAGCAGGGAATGAATCGTCCACACCCCAGTCCGCTGCCCTTCCCAATAAATCCACCGCCCCACAAATAAATCCAAAATCAGAAAGTGAGTCCATCCGGCTGCGGCGATGATTTCGTCCCCAAAGAAGCGGGCAATATCAGCAAGCTGGGGATTGGATAAGGCTTGAGCAGATTCTGGTGTTATGCTGTTGGCGAAAAAGTAGATGTACAACCCCGCTAATGGGACAAACGGCAGATAGGATTCCATCACTTTTCGAGTAATCCCCCAGTTGGGAAGCAGAATCATCAGTAGCCAGAAGGGTAAAACGAAGAGATTCGCGATGGTAAAGAGTAGACTCGGTGTCATAGCGTTAACATAAAAGAGACTTAATAAATAATAAGTTATAAACTGAAGAATTGGGCAGTTTATGTTACGATTTTAATCGATATAAGTGACCTGTTATTTCTTGTGGAGCCAGTAGAGGAGCAATTTATGAGTTCTTGGCGCGATCGCTTCAATAAAATGAGTGGCAAAACCCGACTTGTTGTCTGTCGGTTGTTTGTGCATTTAAGCGGGACAGAAGTCGCACCGTTATTGGGAGTTCTTAATCGGGCGGCACGAGATGCGGTTGCATCCGACGGAGACTTAGGCGTTCTCGGTGAAGGACTGGTGGATATTTGCCAGAATCTCTTACAGTACAATACCTATTGGCAATCGGCGGCGAATGAAGGGGATGTGTTTTGGGATGAAGGGGAGGCGGGAGATTTTGTGAGTGAGTTATTTACTGACTCGGCTCAACGGTATTTGAGTGAGCCTGACTTCAACGGGTGTCCATCGGAGAATGAACCGCTATCTTTGCCCGTCACTCGTAATTTAATTGTGATGATTACTGTGGCGGTTGAGGGGGAAGTGCCGGAATTGGAAACCAATTTGGCAGATATAGAGGCACTAGAAGAGGGGCTAAAAGCCTTAATTAATCTCCATTACCAGGAACGCTTGCGAGCGATCCAAGTTCACTTTTCTCCGGCTCAATTTGGTGATGAATTAACCGATGAACAACTGTTGGTTAATTTTTCAGAACTGATTCCGCTATAAGGTGGAAATCGGTTTTCTGTTTCTTTTAAGTGGGTGGACACAGTTAAAGTTAACGGTTGAGATTAGATTATACATAAAGGCGGGTTTTGTTGTTCCCTTATTGGTGAGGTAGGGCGGGTTTTGTTGTTCCGTTACAGCTCTTTGCGCTGTAATAAAGTACAGTAGATCAAAGTCCCCCTTTTTAAGGGGGATTTAGGGGGATCGACAATGTACC
>CAKZMA010001234.1 GCA_937127375.1 uncultured Coleofasciculus sp.
TGGAAATCCCAACAGAATGGAGGGTAGAAGAGGGAGCAGAGGGAGCAGAGGGAGCTGGGGGAGCTGGGGGAGATGGGGGAGATGGGGGAGCTGGGGGAGCTGGGGGAGATGGGGGAGAAGATTTGCAATCAACAATGAACCATGAACAATCAACATAAGACGAATGACATAAGACAAATAACGAATGACATAAGACAAATAACGAATAACGAATAACGAATGACCAATGACAAATCAATCCACTCAAATCCTACTTATTGACGATGACCCAATTTTCCGATTAGGTTTAGTCACAGCCCTGGAAGCCTTTGCTGATTTAGATATCGTGGCTGAGGTGGATACAGCAACGGCAGCCTTGGAACGTTTAACCAGCTTACTCCCCCAAGAAGGAGTTAATTTAATTATCTTAGACTTGGCACTAGGGCGATCGCTCAGCAGTCCCCTAACCGGACTATCCTTGTGCCAACAACTTAAGACAGATTATCCCAACCTACCCATCTTATTGCTAACCGCTCCATCTGAACCCAATCAACTCACCGCCGCCAAAGGTTTAGGAGTGGAAGGGTACTGTGCTAAAGGATATGCCATCAACTTAATTGTGGAAGCCATTCGACAAGTCAAAGCGGGTGAATCCTACTGGCAAATGTTACCCACCCCCGCCAATTCATTACCTCCCCCACGCTGGCATACCCAATTACGCCAGTCAGGATTACAACAAATTGAAGCCGCGTTAAAACAGGTAACAGCACAACTCCAACAAGGCAATTTATCCCGCCTGGATTGGCTATTTTGGACGGGACGCCGTCGAGAGTTATTGACAGCCCGTTGGCTGGTGAATCAACTATTACCGACAGATTCCGGACTTGTCCCTTCTAATAATAGTAATAGCCTTGCTGAACCTCAGCCACGTTTAAATCCTTCATCATCTCGTCCTCCTGTTCCCCCAAATCGTCTGCGCCCATCCCCCACGAGTGCCTTATCCAAAACCTCCTCTGAGGCATTGCAGTTTCAACCGTCTACACCCCAAGCGATGACATTGACCAAACTAGATTCGAGTTTGGCAAATCTGACGAATACTCCCTTGGAAATCGATATTTTGCAAGTGGAGAGACGCCAGGAATTACTGCGTACTGTTTTATACAAGTTCGAGGAGATGCTGGATGCTTTGCGCTTTTCCCAGGTAACAATGGAGCAATTGACCCCGAAGCGATCGCGCTTATTACATGATTTATGGCAGGTTTCTCTCTCTGACTTTTTTGGTCAATACTCAACCTTAGTTATCGGCAATCAAACCATCGAAATGGTTGACATTTTGCGGCAAGATCGGGATGTCGTGCAAACGGCTATTTTGGATAAAATTCCTTTGGTGATAGAGTTATTAGGGAATCGCCTCTTTGAAGCACCTTTGATGATTGATAATGTATCCTATCCTGCCCATACGCCAGAAGCAATGGCGCGAGCAGAATTATTGTTGCAAAATCTAATTATTCAAGTGGCTAATGGGATAATCCAACCCCTGTTAAACGAATTTTCTGATATTGAAATTGTTAAGCATGATTTTTATGATAAACGGTTAATGTCCTCACGAGAAATTACCAGATTTAGAAATGATTTATCCTGGAAATATCGGCGAAACAAATATATCGATGAACCCCAATCCATTTTTGAAAGCCGCTATGATTTATTTGTTTTGAGCGAAATTGGTATCAAAAAAATCGCCATTTATTCCCCTCGACGTCAAGAATTAGAACAACTACAGGGTACTCAGCTAGCCGTCACCATTGCCTATGAAATTCGGGATGCGATCGCGCCACGTTTACGGGGGACAGTCGGCTGGGTTGGTAAAGGCGTAGTTTATGTTTTAACGCAAGTCTTAGGACGAGGAATTGGTTTAATTATACGGGGAGTTATTCAAGGCGTGGGTAGTGCATGGCAAGATACATGGTTTGGTAAAAATGGGGAACGGGGGAAGTGAAACTAAGTTCAATAAACCGAAACGTTTTCGGTTGCGATCGCAGGGGAGCCGAGGAGCAGGGGAGCTGAGGAGCAAGGGAGCAAAGTTTGTGATCGACTAAGTAGGTTGGTGGAAATAAAATCAACTATATTAAGTTATGTAAATAGCGTAGGGGCGGGTTTAACTGATAACGTTTTGGTTCAAACTGATAACATGACTAAACCCGCCCTTTGCTTAACCTGGATGTAGGACAAGTTCTAATCAGAAATCGCGATTGTTTTCTTGCCTAAAGAATCTAACCAACCAGGATAGAAACCGGGAATCTTGACTACCATTTTGTTCAGACCAGATTGTACCATCAGGCATAATGGCTCCACTCCAATCGGCTCCATTCAGATTAGCGGCACTCACCTCTGCACCACTCAAATTTGCTCCCTGTAAATCTGCCCGTTCCAGGTTCGCCCAATTTAAATCAGAGTTGCTCAAGTTTGCACATCTCAACTTAACTTGACTGAGGTTAGCCCAATTCAGAATTACTCCACTCAAATTTGCTCCACTCAAATTCGCTCCCGTCAAATCTGCCCAACTGAGAACTTCGTCACTTAAATTGACACCTTGAAAATCCCGTTGTCCGGCTGCATACCGTTGTAGCAATTCCTCTGCTGTCATTTTTATCGATTTATATGGGCTAAATCGACGGCTTTGGATATGATGGATACAAGGCTCTATGGGTTCTTTGCCCATACAGAAATAAGCAAGCTGCATACTGTTATATCCCCGATAAATTAACGTTGCAATTTTCCGTTACTTCGGGGAAAAAGTAATTGAACTAAATCTTAATAAAAGGTGAACTTGATCGCAGTTAAAGCTATACTGAAATCTGTGTTAAGCGTGACCGGAAAATCGAAGACAGCTGACGCAAGGCAACGCTCATGAGTGATAAACGTCACAAGGGGGAGTAGGGGAGCGGAGGTGTGGAGGTGCAGAGGGGGAGATGGGG
>CAKZMA010001235.1 GCA_937127375.1 uncultured Coleofasciculus sp.
GCCAAACTATTGTTGCGAATTATAGCCCCCAGCATTTTGCTGAAGGTCTATTCAAGGCAATTGAAACTGCATTAAAGTTCAAGGGAAAGTAGCTGTAATTTTGCAGATTTCTAGGTTTTTCAAAGAATAGCCCGATTAGTAAAACCAATTATATTTAAAAGCTTAAAACAAAGGTTTGAGATAATTAATCATGCTGAGAGGAATTTATAAAAACTTAAAAAAAATGAAAATTTTATGGATTACTCCCTATTTGGGTACTCATTATGGGGGACCGGGAAAAGTCATTATCGAACTGGTACAAGAAATTAGCAAATTGAATATCTCTGTCGATGTGATTACAACGAATGCCAATGGCAAAGATAGATTAAATTATACTCTAAAATCATGGATTGTATACAAAAACTATAAAATTCAGTATTTTCCGTGTTGGTATAGAAACGACTTGATTGTCAGCCCTTCTTTACTCCGGTGGCTCATTAGTCATAAAATGAACTACGACATAATTCACACAAATACTATTTTTTGTCCTTTGATTTTTATTGCCCAATGGATATGTAGGATTTCCAGGATTCCTTACATTATCACCCCCCATGGCATGCTAGAACCTTGGGCATTATCTCACAAAGCCTGGAAAAAAAAATATTACTACGCTTTATTTGAAAAACCAGCTCTCCAACAAGCCAGTGCTATCCAAGTGCTTTCTAGGACTGAAAGTGAGAATATGAAAGATTTAGCACTTAAAACTCCTAGAGTTGTTATTCCCAATGGTATCCACCCACCCAAATTTGCCAAATTAGCCAACCCTGATATTTTCTTCCATCAATTCCCGACAACCCGAAATAAAACCCTAATTTTATTTTTGGGTCGCCTTGATCCCAAAAAAGGACTCGATTTACTCGCTCCTGCTTTTGCTAAAGTTCATCGTCAGTTTCCGCAAACGCATTTAGTTATAGCTGGACCCGATAATATCGGCTTTTTGCCTACAGCTAAGCGCTATTTTACACAAGCGGGCTGTCTAGATGCAGTCACTTTTACAGGGATGCTCACCGGAGCATTAAAATATGCTGCTCTAGCCGCCGCTACTCTATACGTTGCTCCGTCTTACTCGGAAGGCTTCAGTATGTCTGTCTTAGAAGGAATGGCGTCAGGATTACCCTGTATAATTACCACAGGCTGCAATTTCCCAGAAGCGGCTGAGGCTAAAGCCGCTCATGTTGTGGCAATTGATAGCGATGCTATTGCTGATGCCTTAATTGAGTGCTTGAATCATCCTCAACAAGCCAAAGCGATGGGAAATCGTGCCCGTGAATTCATCTTTCAAAATTATACTTGGGAACAAGCGGCGAAAAAGCTGATCCGAGTTTACACTGCTATTATTGAAAAAAAACCTTTACCAGAAGATTTAACCTATAGCCAGTGAAGGGTGTTTATTGCTGTTACAAACGATATCGTTTTTTGGGTTGGGTCAGTGCTACCCTGATCCTGATCCTACTAAGTATCATCCCCCTGCGGCTGGCGATCGCACAATACCAATCCCCTCATCCCCAAGCTATTCTCACCTTAGGCGGTGGGCGCGATCGCGAACGATTCACCGCCCAATTTGCCCAAACTCACCCTTCCCTCGATATCTGGGTTTCCAGTGGTTCACCCCCAGACGTTCTTTATACTATTTTCCAAAACGCCAATATTCCGATCCAGCGCGTTCATCTTGACTATCGCGCCGTCGATACCGTCACCAATTTTACCTCCCTCGTGGCTGACTTCAAACGCCGCCAAATCCAACATATCTACCTAATCACCTCAGACTATCATATCCCCAGAGCCAAAGCGATCGCGACTCTGGTTCTCGGAAGCCAAAGCATCACCTTCACCCCCATCTCCGTACCCTCCAACCAACCCCCTGAATCCTGGCTGCGTATTCTCCGTGACAGCATTCGCGCCCTCCTCTGGATTATCACAGGTCATACTGGCGCTACACTTAAGCCACAATTGATTTCCTTTATCCTTCGTTATTTATCCTTTGTCCTTGGTTAGTTGTCATATCATTGACTTAAAACGAATGTTATTGACTTAAGATAAATATCGCCAACTTAGACACCAGAAAAGGAATTTCTTTTAAGCTAAAGTAAGAATCAAGCTTATTGGGTAATTCTTTTAACCCGTTTTAACGGGTTTTAGCTTTTAGCCCGAACTTTAGTTCAGGGCTTTAGTCAGTGCTTACCCACCACTATTCATCGCCATTACGATAAAACGTAGCACAAAGATTCCTGCCAAAACCCACACCGCGATCGCGACTTCATTTCCTTTCCCCTGAAACCATTTAATTAAAGGATAAGTAATCAATCCAATCGCCAACCCTTCCGCAATCGAATACGTCAACGGCATCATTAAAATCGTTAAAAATGAAGGAATTGACTCCGCCGGATCATCCCAGTGAATCCCCCGTAAATTCCCAGCCATTAATACCCCCACAATCACCAACGCTGGCGTCGTAGCAAAGGCTGGAATTCCTGACAGTAACGGAATAAAAAATATCGAACCTATAAACAAAACCGCGACAACAACAGCCGTAAATCCCGTGCGCCCCCCTTCCGCAATCCCCGAAGCCGACTCAATATAGGTTGTCACTGTCGAAGTTCCCAAAACTGCCCCTACTGTTGTTCCGACTGCATCCGCCATCAATGCTTGATTCGCCCTAGGCAATTCCCCTTGTTCGTTAATATAGCCCGCCTGCATTCCTACCCCAGTTAGGGTACCTACGGTGTCAAATAAGTCTACAAACAGAAACACAAACAACACCGCCAGGAAATCCCAGCTATTCACCTGATTGATTCTACCCAATCCCGCGATCGCAACTCCGACTAAATCCACGGGTAACTCAGGAATACCAATAATCCCCTCGGGTAACGGAGACACGCCGAGAATCCAGGCTAGCGCCGCCGTTGCCAAAATCCCCCATAGCAGCGCCCCGGTGAGGCGACGGGCGACAAATGCCGAGGTAATTAGGATACCCGCGATCGCAATTAATGTCGAAGGTTGACTCAAATCCCCTAATTTCGTTTTCGTCACCGCATCAGCAGCGATAATCCCCGCCCCACTTAAGGCAATATAGGCGATAAATAAACCAATTCCAGCCGCCGTTGCCCGTTTCAGACAATCGGGGATCGCTTTGACGATTAAATGGCGAACATTTGACAGGGTTAGGGCAATAAAAATCAACCCTTCGATTAAGATAGCAGAAAGGGCAATCCGCCAGTCGATGCCTAATCCCAAGACTACCGAGTAGGTAAAAAAGGCATTAAGTCCCATACCGGGGGCAAGGGCAAGGGGGTAATTCGCCCACAATCCCATAACTAGGGTAGCAATTGCCGCAGAAAGTGCTGTGGCGATGACCAATTCATTAAACAAATCTCCTGATGCTTGTAAAAAAATGGCATCGGATAAAATTCCCGGATTCACGACCAAGATATAAGCCAT
>CAKZMA010001236.1 GCA_937127375.1 uncultured Coleofasciculus sp.
GTAAAAAAATCCAAAACCAGATGAGAACCATAGAGAATAAAAGTTATCCAAGCCAATTTATTGTAAGAGAACTGCCATCGTTTACGGAGTATGAACGCCAGAATCAGACTAAAGCCAAGGGTAAAAATCAGGCTGTGGGTCAAACCGCGATGGAATGATTCCCCGGTAATGATTTGAGGAATAAAATCTAGGTCAGCAACGGTAGCCACAAAAACCGGATACAAACACAGGATTTCCCATCGCCTACGCCTAGAGGTTCTGGGTTGAGTCAAGGGTAAAAACTTGGCAAGGACATATCCGGAAACAGCGTGGGCAAGGGGAGATGGCATAGGTCAAACAGGAGATGACTTGTGATTGTCAACAATTTATACTACGGTTAGAAATCGATGCTGATTAACCTCCTTCACCGCTTGTATTTCTTGTTCAATTCGGGTGAAACTCCAGCCCAGTTCTGTTGCCATAGTTTCAGCACAATACTTAAGAATGTGGGGTTCAGGAACGCCAGCGCTACCCAGTTCTGTACGCCGAAATATCACATCACTTAAGGTTTGCGCCATTTCTTCGCGAACGGCGTGAATCACCTCGGCTTTGAGAACGGCTAACTCATCTACTGGCATTTGCTGCTGGTGAAGATTATCCTCTAGGGACTGGAGGATATTAGGATAGACAGACCCATAGTTATAAACCAGACGGCGCATGGTTTCCTCAGTTAATCCATCAGGGGAATTCGTCAACGCCGTTTGCAAAAAAGTATCAAATCGTTCAATTTCTCCACCGTAAATGGGAGTGATATTAGAAACCGATTTTGGTGGTTTTTGTCCCCATGATGTGAACAGTTGATCTATTGCCTTTTCCGCCACATCTCTGGCGGTGGTATACTTCACACCAATAATTGACAGGAGTCCCGGCAATCCTTCACGGGCATGATCGTGGATGTGATACTGTTTTTCCAGTAGGGGTTCTCCCGTGTGGGAATCTACTCCGGTTCTGGGCAATAGTCCCCCGTGAACAAAATCAACGTCTTCGGGTTTGAGATTGGCAGGTGGATATGCCTGGTTAATTTGATCCAGCAAGTCTTGAATATCTGCTGTGGTAACCTGTAAATCATCGGGTTTTTCATCCCAAACTGTATAGGATGTACCGATTATTGATTTACCTCGCCAAGGGGCAATAAATAGGAAGCGACTCCCTTTATTCACTATGGCATCAGGGTCACGATAGCTATTGGTACTAGAAATTCCTACGGCATAGGTTTGGAATAGGGGACGAGTGACGAGGTTAACTGCTTTCGCTAGGGGTACTTTAACTGATAATGAGTGTCCCTGAAGCCAACCCAGAACCTGATTCATCCAGGGACCACTGGTATTGATGACGGTTTTGGCGCGGATGTCGAAGTGATCCCCGGTGAGGGTGTCTTTGGCTTTGATACCCGTGATGCGATTCCCTTGTTTGAGAAAGCCGATTCCTTCCACATAGTTGGCGACATCTGCACCCGCTTGTGCGGCAGACTGGAGAAATGAAAGGGGAAGTCGTTCTGAGTTGTAGACTTGAGCATCATAGAAGAGTGCGCCCCCGGTTAACCCTTGGTCGGGAATACCTGGAAGCAACTTCTGACAGTCTTGGGCAGAAATGACACGACCATTAGGAATATGTTTTTGGGGATCTGCGAGTTGGTTGCGATCGCAACTAATCATATCATTCACTGCCAGTGCCAGACTCAAGGCTTCTTTTCCCTTCATCCCATGTCCATAGGTGGGAATCAAAACTGGGAGTGGGTGGATTAAGTGAGGCGCAATCCGTAATAAGGTTCTGCGTTCCCTTATCGATTCCCGCATACGCCGAAAATCAGCATTTTGCAGATATCGCAATCCCCCATGAATCGTCTTTAAGCTGTTAGCAGAAGTGGCTGAGGCAAAATCCCCTTTCTCCACCAACGCCACGGATAAACCCCGCAAGCTGGCTTCCCAGGCGATGCAGGCACCATAGATACCACCGCCAATGATCAGTAAGTCGTATGTGTTTCTGGTTAAATTGAGCAGGTTTCTCTTCATGATATGATGCTCCTCACCCTGATTTTGATTAAACTAAGCTTCTAAACTTAACGCTCCGGTTGCACCCTCCACTACTCCTGCATACAACCAATCATAGAGAAGATTGAATTTTCGACAAAACACTTTATAAGTGTGACTCTGTTCAATAAATTGCTTTCCTGTGCTACCTAGTTTGAGACGTAAATCGGGATCATCAATCAGATGCACCATTCCCTGGGAAAAAGCTTGAGGATTGGGTGTAGCAAGCATAGCAATTTGGCTATTCAACACCTGGGTGTGAGTGGGTAAATCCGTCGCTAGTAAGGCTTTGCCGCTGTGTAGATAGGAATAAAGTTTCATGGGTGTATTCTTCCCTTTGACTCTAGGCGAGACGACAATATCAGCTTGTGCTAGATATAACCCTAGATCATCAACGGGTTTAGGTCCAAAAAAATGGACGTTTTCTAAAATGCCAAGTCGTTTAGCCTGCTGTTTGTACTTCTGAATGTCAGACGCCTCACCACCGATAATGACTAAATCAACCCGCTTATTTTCTTTTAAAGTCAAGGCAAAGCTTTCCAGGAGGAGATCTACCCCCTGATAGGTTTCCAGATTACCCACATACATAAGTAGTACATGGTTGATTCCTAGTTCAACTCTCAAATTACTCTGCATTTGCATACACCATCCTTTTTACAGAATCTCAGTCAGTTCAATAACGATATATCGGGGATAACCACCACATTTTTGGGCTTGTAGGCTTGAATATCAGTTGCTAATGCCTGACAAACCGCCACAACAACCGCCGCCTTTTGCACCGCTACTCGTTCACAAAAATTCAAAAATGAATTGAGTAATGTTAACTTGGGATACTTTTCGATAAGCTGCTGTGCTAGGGAAGAATCCATGTCATATACATAAGGAAGCTTGCAGAATAGATTCAACATTAAGGCAATAAACACCGATTCCTCTCCGGCATGAACCAAATCGTAGCGCTTACGGGACACCAAAGCGATGACTTTAATAATCATGAAAAAATCACAGACTAATTTCTTCCAGGAGAAACCTGGTCTAATGTTGTGAACAAAGGGTAGCCGTGGCGTCCGATGTATAGTTACGTTGGGATAATAAATATCGCGTCCTTCTGGATAAGTCACCATGTCAACCTGGTCTCCTCGTTCAGATAACACCCTTAAAACCAAGTTCACGGCAATGGGTGTACCCCGGTTTTGGTAAAATGGGTGGGGGGCTAGTAATAGAACATTCATCTGAGGAGAGCTTTTTTTTGAGCCAGATACAGTCCTTTTCTGAAAGCGACTTTTCTTAGCCGAGCGTCTTTTTTCTCTTGTCAGAGGTTTTTGGTTAATTAAAAACATTTCTTTCTCCTTTCTTAGGTTGATACTTATAAAGAATTTACAGTTATCGGTGGCAATAGGGAGAGCAAACAATCTTTACACTATGTCTATGATTCTCTCTCTAGAAGATACAAATCTTTACCTGGATTGGATTTTCCTATCCCTATTGCATATAAAAGAGATAACATATATGAATAAAATTTTTCTATTCTTGAAGAAAAAGTTTATGAAAACTTTAA
>CAKZMA010001237.1 GCA_937127375.1 uncultured Coleofasciculus sp.
GAAATTATGGGAGTGGAATCGGGGAGCGATCGCGGTGTGTAAGGCTAACTCGAAAGAACTTAAGGGGCGTTGTGCTATTTGGATTAAGCCGCCAACGAAGTCTTCTTTTTAGCCAAGGGGAAGTCTCAATCCGAATTCTTGAACGTTTATCCCCTGCAACTCTTTCAGGAAAGATGTCAGCTTCATTTCTTTGGTGTAGGGGGTGGTGACTTCTCCGGTGGAATGCTCTCGCGAACCGTGTTTTCGATCGCGTCCTTGCTCTCTTTACCTGTGAGGGGAGTATTGCGACCACCTGCGGCGCGAACGCTGTCTGATTCTCCAATGGGTAGGGCAAAAATGGCATCTAGGATGTGGGGGCGGGTTTCGCACCAAAGCGCGATTTGATTGGAAATTTCTTCCACATCCTCTGGGAGTGTTGCTATCAATTCGGCAAAATCAGCACGGTCTTCTGCTGTGAATAGTTCGGGTTGGTTTTGGACGATGTATACAAAATCTAGGATAGTTTCTTCGTAAGGGGATAGTGCCATTTTTTTCACTCCTATTGACCTATAGCGCAGAATGCAGCCCAGTGGAAAGGTTCCCGAAATGGCTGGGCATCATCCGGCAATTTATGAAAACGACGACGCAGACTCATCCTAACTGCTGCATCTAGTAGTAACGGAGTGTCTTTTATCCATTGTTGTAGTTCTATTTTTGTGATGTGCCGGAGCCAGAGTTGGGCTTGGTTGAGGGAAACTGCTACTGTAGAACCTGCTTGTAGATTTTGGTAAAACTTAATCATCAATAAAGCTGTTGATAAGTCGTTGGGTGCCCAAAGACTGCCAACAACGCTAGTGCTGCCTGCAAATAAAAAAGCACCAGGAAAGCCAATGTACTCATCATTAACACTTGTCCAGTCGGTTAGAGCTGTTTCAGAAGCAGAGAGAGTTACTAGGCGGCATTGGCTCAGATCGAGGGTAAAAATTTCTGCCAGAGTAACAGATTCATCAGCTAATAATAGACTGGATTGTAGGGGCGAATTGGTATTAAAATAACTGTGACCAGAGAAATGCAGACAATGAACAGAGTGAAGTTTTTGATTATTCAGTGCCTCCTTGGTCGCAGCAGCTTTAGCTAAAACATCTGCATGGGGGAAGTATTGCTGAATTGTTCGTACTTCGATGTCAGTGTAGACCAGGTTATCGTTAGGATTTTGGATAGCAAAAAAATGGCTAAACTCAGGACGTTGCCTAGTTTGAACCAATTGTAATAGCTGACAACTGGGGGCATAGCGCACGCCACCTGAAAAACGGTCGAGGAGACATAACCCATCTGCAAGTGGAATGGCATGGAGAGGGATACAGTGGAGGAAGCGATGAGGAATCAGAACTAGCTGATTGCACTCCGTGGGAATTTGCTTAATAATTTCATCAACGTGCAGAATTTTTGCCAGCAGATGCAGATGGGTAATTAGACGACGCTGCCAGTGAATTTTTTTATTACTATAGGCTTTAAAATAGTTGTTCGCCCAATTTAGTAATTTTTTTAGGTCGATCAAATCGGGTAATAAAACAATGGGTTGTTGGGTTTGCTTGGTAATAATGAAGATAAGCAGCTTATCGCTTGTCATGTAAAACTCAACAATTGCCGTGCGATCTCCCACTTTTGACCGGAATGGCTCGAACTGAAAACCCGAACCGATGGGCAGGTATCGCTCTTGTAGTTCGTTTCGCTGCTGTTGAAGCTGTTGGAGGTGTTGGGCTAATGCAGTTGGATTTTCTGCGGTAGCATTTTGAAGTTCGTACTGACCGCTGGCGATTTCGTCTCGAAGTCGATCTAGTTGAGTGACCACTTCTGCGGGAAAAATTCTGTGGCGATCACGAGTCAGGATAAGTTCTACTAGATTGCGAGTTTTGCTGCGCTCGACGTATTCTATGGCTTGAGTGTAGCTCTCCAGTTCCAAGCAAACTTCCGTTATGCGTTGATAGAGTTTGTTTGACTGTTCAGTAAATTCTTGTTTTTCTCCTTGGATATCCAATCTATCAAATGTTTTACTCCGAAACGATTCTAAAGTATTAATGGCGTTAGCCAAGGTATCGTAGGCGCTAGTTAGCTGGCGGGTATCTTGATATGCAAGAGCAAGGTTGAATAGAGTTTCTAAATGGTTTTGAGGAAAAGATGCACGAGTGTATAGCTGCAAAGCTTTTTGAAAAGAGTAGATAGCTCGTTTTAGATTATCAGCGCGATCGCCTTTTATACGATCTAAATAGGTAATTCCTAAATTCTTCTGGGTTTCTGCCCACTGTTGAGGAAAACTATCGCGAGTATACACCTGCAAAGCATTCTCAAAACAATTAATAGCCCGTTCTAGATTCTCTGTACGCTCTCCTGGAATGCGATCGCGGTAAGCAATTCCTAGATTATTCTGAGTATTTGCCCAATCAACAGGAAAAGCCTCGCGGGAATATATTTGAAAAGCAGCTTCAAAACAACTAATAGCTTGTTCTAAATTCTTTGCACGCTCACCTAGAATGCGATCACGATAGGCAAAACCTAAATTATTCAGAGTTTCTGCCCAGTTTATTGGAAATGCTTCACGAGTGTAAACCTGTAAAGCATTTTGACAACAACCAATAGCTTGTTCTAAATTTTCTGCTTGTTCACCTCTGATACGTTGTCTGTAAACTGCTGCTAAATTGCTTTGAGTTTCTGCCCATGTATGGGGAAAAGCCTCACGAGTATAAACTTGTAAAGCATTTTGACAACAACCAATAGCTTGTTCTAAATTTTCTGCCCGATCGCCCTTAATACGTTCTGTGTAAGCTACTGCCAGATTATTTTGGATGTCTGCCCAACTTTCAGGAAATTCTTGGCGAGTGTATATCTCCAAAGTAGCCAATAAATAATGGATAGCCATCTCTACATTTTCGGCTTTTTCTCCCCGAATACGCTGATTGTAAGTCATCCCCAAATTCTTTTGAGTCATCGCCCATTGTGTGGGGAAAGCTTCACGAGTTTGTACTTGTAAAGCTGACTGGAAGCAAGTGATCGCCATTTCTAGATTTTCGGCTTTTTCTCCCCGAATGCGCTGGTTGTAAGCTCTACCTAGATTGTTTTGAGTCATCGCCCACTGTTCGGGATAAGTCACAAGGGAGTATATTTCTAAAGCTGCATGAGAACAAGCGATCGCTGTTTCTAAATTATCAGCATTGTCTCCCTTAATTCTCTCAATATAGGCAACAGCTATATAGTTTTGGATGCTCGCCCATTGTTCAGGAAAATTATCACGAGTAAAAATGCTCAAAGCAATTTCGTAACCAGTAATAGCAATCTCCAAGTTATTTGCCCTACTTCCCAATGGAAACTGGGTCATTAGATTGCTGAGAATTACAATATTTGCTACAATTGCTCGTGCTTGCTCTAGTTCTTCGAGTGGCACCCAAATTGCTACACAGCTACGCAATAACGCAGAAAAACTGTCATCAAGCTTGTTTAATTTCTCGCGTAATATTGGGTAAACTATTTGGGGATTACCATTGCTATCTGAAATGACCTGTAGCAATCTTAGCAAGAAATCTAGGTCTACTGTAGTTAGAGGAACTTCATCAGGAATTGATAAGCTGACTCCTTCAATATCCACCAAGCGATCGCGTCTTGGTAACTTGCTGAATTGCTCTGTAGCACCTTCTATATCTCCACGAGTAAAACTTTCCATTCCACGCGCATAGGTAATCAGGGGAGGAGAGAATTCTGCCAACGGTTCAGCAAAAGTTTCCACCAATGACGCTAGACGAAATAACTCTTTCCAGTTTTTCTGTTTCAATCTCGACTCAATAGCCTTTGCCAGTTCACTACTGAGCTGATTGGGTTTAGTATAAGCAAGTGCTGTCCAATACTGAGCCTGGGCTAAGTCTTGTGCATGGGAATCTTTCCCATTAAACTGCCGTCTTACATAGTTAGTCAAAAAATCTGCTAGTTTCTCCAGTTGCTTCTGACCAAAACGCTCATCCTCTTTAAGTTCTGTTAACAACAAGTTGCGGACAGCAACATCCATCTCGTAAAGCTCATAACCAACCTCACGACACAAACGAGAAAGAAGTACGCGAGCAACTGCTGTCCAAGGTGCTTGGGGTACGAAGCGAAGCCAAATTTGGTAAAGCAGGTCGGGTGTGAGTACCAGTGGAAAAGCAGCATGGCAGGCTAAGTCCAAGTGTGTCCGGTCGAATTCTTGGGCAAATCCGACAACACGCTCGACAGCCAATTCATAATCCGTTGCACTAGCTTCACTCATAATCACTATTACAACATCCACTGATAGGGATATTCCCAATAAACATAACGACCTCGCAACGTACTAATAGCGGCATTCAGTCCCTGACGGCTCATCTCAAACATTGGCACTAAGCGAGCAATCTCCCCAGCAGTGGTATATTGCCAGCTATCGTCAGGCATAGGATTGAGCCAAGCGTAATAACGGACTGACTCAGTGAGCTGTTTGAGGAACTTTTGGGTGTACTCAACTCGATCTAGATTGTAGTTCCCTCGTGCTGCACCTGCATCGCTGACGATGAGTACCCCTGCTTTTTCACCAATCGATGCCAAAACCTCTGTAACTAGCTGGGCTTTGAGCCGAGTCGGGTCACTATACAAATGTTTTTCAGGATAATTGTAGAAGTAATATACTCTAGTCTGTTGGATGTTTCCACCCCGTTGAGCTTTGTCTATCAATTGACGGGATAAATGGTGAAAAGGCACCATTGAGCCACCTTGGTCAACCAGTAGGACAACTTCAGCTCGGTTTGAATAGCGCGGCATCAGCACGGGTTCCAGTAAAATG
Organism: uncultured Coleofasciculus sp.; assembly: GCA_937127375.1. Classification (GTDB taxonomy): domain Bacteria; phylum Cyanobacteriota; class Cyanobacteriia; order Cyanobacteriales; family Coleofasciculaceae; genus Coleofasciculus. The sequence goes on from CAKZMA010001237.1 coordinate 4,817, forward strand.
CCTTCTCGACAAATTTTGTCTACCGTACCTGGTACATCCAACTCTTCCAGCTTACCTTCGCGCACTCGACGACGTAGAAAACGCCAACTTTGCTTCATCTGCCGACTGGTTACTGGTAAGTATCGATCTTCTGACTCTGGAGAATAGCTCATTTCCAAGCTGTCAGGCTGACTACTTCTGATGGCTTGAATTACCTGCTCGGGTTCTGTGTCTGGAAATAAATCGGCAGGTGAACTGGGTTCATCTGTAGGTTCTTCAGGCTCCGGTGAGGAAGTTGGAGATTTTGAGCTAGCCGATGACTTGTGGACGGGTTGTGGTGTAGATGAAACTACAGGTTCTTCAGGTTTCGCAGAGGAAGTTTGAGATGGAGGCGGATTAGATGTCTCTGAGACGGGTTGCGGTGATTTAGAATCAGGAGGTGGTTCCCTGTAAATATCTGGTTTTTCTAGCATCTCATTTAGCAGTCGATGAATCTGACGAGTTTCCTCTTCAGATTTTGCCCACAGCGTACAGCACAGTCTCTCAAGAGCTTTGCGATCGCCAATACCAAATCCACCTTGTAATGCCTGTAGCGCTAACATATAGTCTTCAATTCCTAAAGGAAAACCATACCGCCGCAAGCGTTTAAACAAATGCAGCAAAAGATTTAGCACAGGTATTTCGGCAGGATTCACTTCTTCTCCTCAACTGGGGTATGTAGGTACTCCTGATAATCTTTCCAATACTTGAGCAAAGTCCCAGCAAAAGGCAATTCTCCCTTGAGTTTTACGAGTACCTCATCTTCCGGATATTCCCGCAACAAAGTAAACCAGTCAATCAATTCACTGGTACTGACTTTTTTTCCCGTTCTGGCTCGTTCTTGCTCCATCTGTCGGCGTAAGTTTTTAAATCGTAGCACCGCTTGCAAAACCACATTTTCTGATGAGTTTGGAAAGTGGGCGTTAAGAATTTCCACCAATTTTGATTCAGAGGGGAATTCAATATAGTGGAACAAGCAACGACGCAAGAAAGCATCAGGTAAATCTTTCTCATCATTACTGGTGATAAATATGATGGGTGGCTGTTTGGCTTTAATTTCATCCCCTGTTTCCTGGATGGTAAATCGTCCCTCATCTAGCGCTTGGAGTAAATCATTGGGAAAGTCAATATCCGCCTTATCAATTTCATCGATCAGCACCACAGTGCGCTGCGAGTTTTGAAAGGCACGACCCAAGGGACCCATTTCGATATACTCACTCGAATTTTTAACTTTGGAGCGTTGTTCCTCATCAAAACGTGCCAGTTGAGCATCGTGGAGACGACCGACTGCATCGTAAGTGTAAAGTCCATCTCTTGCCTTAGTTGTAGACTGGATATACCAAGGCTCGTAGGGTAAGCCTAATTCGTAAGCCACCGCTTGTGCCAAGCGGGTTTTACCGCATCCAGGATCGCCCTTCAGTAACAATGGACGTTTCTTTAAAAAAATGGTTAAATTAACTGCCTCAATTAATGGTTCCGAAGGCAAGTAAGGTTGAAGTCCATAACGTTCGCACTCCTCTGGAGAGGGTTGCTTTCTACCTTGATACTTGCGAGGTATTACTGAATTAACCACTTTGCCAATCTCCCTTCCCAACTAGAACCACAGTAATAACAAATCTTTTGATAAACAAGCTCAGGAACACCTCCTTGAGACTCTCTTAGCAATGTTTCGGCAGATATATCTTCAGGCACTAATTCGGTGGCTACTGCCATTCCGAGCCATTGAGCTAGCTTATCTAATGGGAATCGGCTGGCAGGAGGTAAATATAAGGGAAAGGCAGGATACTCCGATTGATTAACATCCCAAGCCAAGGGAATGTCAGATTTGCAGACAGCTCCTTTATTATCAACCAAGAACATGACCAAGTAGGTTTCCTTGTGATTTGCTCTCTCCAGGAGTGGTTGCCAGAATTCTTGGATTAACTCACTCAGAAAGCCTATATAGGTACGGTGGACTTCAGTGAAGATAAAAATTAAATGCTGAGTTTGCAAACATTCAAATATTTTCTCTATAATTTGTTCTGGGGGAAGTAAAGATATCTGATTTGAATTAATAAAATGTTTAGCCACTTCATTCCATAAATTAGATACATCGCCCATGCCATCCACGGGAATTTTTATTTGTCGCCCATTCTGCAACTCTCGTAATTGAGATAATAGTCTAGTCACTAAAGTTACTTGCCCAAAATTTTCTTCTCCATGAACCAAGAAAGCAGCTATTCTCTTGTGTAACGATTGTTTGTTTAGGGCTTGTTTTACTGATTTTTCCTGCTCATCAAAGTCAATCCTGAGAATTGTTTTAAATAGTTTCTGTTCTGATTCCTGTTCTGATTGAGATGTTGTTGCCAAAAGGGGTTGACGCCTTCCCCCAATCTCTTGAAGCTTGATATATAGGCAATCAAGCTGGCTCCAGCGTAAATCTTCTGAAGGGCAAACATCTCGCAATGCTTTCACTAAAACAGGAAGTATCCAGCCATGTTTTATATCTTCATATTCTATGAGAATCGGTAAATTTAATTCAATTAAAGCTTCACAATTTGATGCTTGCTCCAGTTTAAAATTTAAAGGACGGAGTGCTGTATGCCCTCTACAAAATGAACGGAGCCTTTGGTGACTCTCAAATTGATCGCAGTCCAAAAGAACTTCTCTGCATAATACATACAGTTCATCTGGTAATCCCTCCACAGTCAATCTCCTGAAAGATTATACTGCTCCAGCAATTGCTGGGATACCTCCAATGCATCCTGGTAATCTCGAACCAACTTGCGAAGTTCTTGCTCAGTCCTCACGCCGAGACAATTCTGCAACTCAGGGGGTAATTCTTCTATACCAAAGGCTTCATTCGCTCTTTGTGGTGCTAACTTGGCATCGACTTCAACTTGAGCCGCAGCAATAATCTCTCTGATTTCTGGTAATAAAAACCCCCGTTGCTTGCGAGCTAATACCCGAACCTGAGTCACCGTAGAACGCCAGTCAATTGAAAGCTTGCGACGCTCTTGATCGTTAGCCGATTCAGCATCCAGGATTTGTTCTTTGACAGCTTCCAAGAGTTCCCACCAGGGTTCATCGCGAGCAATTTCCTGTCCGCGTCGCTTTAATGCCAGGACTTGAATGACAGCATAAGAAAGACGCGAAAGCGAACTCCCACTAATATCTGTCAGGTGTCCATTTGCGCCGACTTTCAGTGAAGTCGGCAAAATCTCATCGCCGTGGGAGCCAACTACAACCTGGTAGCCCGCCTTCAAATCTCGAAGGTTGAGATCCATCGTAGAGGAGAAAATCTCATGTTGAGAGCCTTCACGCAGTAGGTAACTCACCAATTGCCCAACAATTTTGCTCACTTTAAGAGCAACAGCCCAATCTGGTCGAAGTAACGATACTTGAGCAACTAAACCAGTTTGTTCGAGTTGAGTCATCAAATTCTGTAAGGGTTTATCCTGCCATACGGTATATTTCAAGTTAACACGCAACCAGTCAGTCGGGCGGGCAGGCAACCAGTCAGTTAAATTGATACTAAGCCCCAAGCGACAAGGCTTATTTTTTTGCACGGAGGAGATTTTGTGCAGGCTTTGGGTTGAGTCATTTGGATGAAACGAGCTTTCGACTGACGAACTAAACGTGATAAATCCAGGTTCAGTTAGCAAACCAGCTTTGTAGAATGCCTGGGAATCGTGCAGCTTAACCAGAAAGTAGCTGTTGTCCAACTCCAGGTTGAACGGGGGGTTAGGTTGGTTTGGATAGTAAACAGAACTGACACCAGTTGGCATAATCACCTCATGAATGTTGTGCTTTCATCATTTCGCTGTGTAGCTCTTTCCGATTTTGTCTCAAGTCAGACAAGATGGCACTCATTAGAGTAGCTTCCCGTAGCTGTTCAGCTTCATTTTCGCCATTATGCAGCGCCACCACCTGCCAGTTGTTCACCTTCAGCACAGGAGCGCCAGAAGTTCCTTGTTCAGTAGGAGCATTATGGAGAATGCGGTTGGTATCCGAGGCATACTTGACAAAATATCCCTCAGAGCGCTGCTGTGGCTGCCCTTTTGGATGCTGAATGACCAGGAGCTTGGTTTGAACTGTGACGGGTTCATCCTCGTCTAACCTCAAAAAGCCCCACTGCTGGAGTGGACGAGCCTCCCGATTCTGCAAGCGGAGCAGAGCATAGTCCAAATCAGGATTGTAATATTCAAGTTTCTCGATTTTATATTCAACACCTTGACCGGGTAGTGCATTATTGAAGGTTAATAAACTATTCCCAATTTGCTCTTGCAGGTCTAACTCGCTAATCGGATCATCCCACCGTCCTCTGGCTTCAATGACGTGCCAGCAGGTTAAAGCTAATTCAGGAGTTATCAACCATCCTGTACCTGTAGGAACTTGCTTCATGCGTCCATCGATAATTCTTGGCACACTCACGCGAGCAATCGAACGAGCGCAGGTTAGCAACTTTTCGTCTACCGCCAAAAAAGACATCGACTCGCCTTGGGGATTGGCTTCTTGCCCAAAGCGTACAGCAGGTACACCCTCTGGAAGTATGTTGTCTGTTTTCTTTGGTACTATTGAAAGCTTCGGTTTGCTATTTGGATTAGCTGTTTGTCCCAAAGGTGCAGCCAATGAACCACTCGAAAGAACAGTATCAAGCTCCTGGGCTAGCTCT
>CAKZMA010001238.1 GCA_937127375.1 uncultured Coleofasciculus sp.
GGGGTTTTAGTCTTTTCAGGAATGTTAACGGGCGGTGCTTGATAGGGTTCGCGCTCTACAGTATCTTCCCAAGCATCCCCTTCTACCTCATAATCCGCGTACTCATCTTTGTGCGGCGGCTCATAAGATTCAGGTTCAGCATAAAGGGGTTCTTCATACCGACGCGCTGCTTGAGACGAATCTTCCCATTCATCCCCCCAATTATCTTCTTCCAGTTGGGCTTCGGCATAAATTGGCTCTGCCCGTTGTTGGCGTATCGGCTCACGTATCAGCTCCGGTTCGGGTTCTTGCCAATCCTCATCCCACCGTTCCTCGACTGGTCTAGCTGTCTGGATGGGTTGAGAAATGGGAGTGCGAACAGGAATTCCTGTCCCCAATTGATTTTCTGGTCGGGTGGTGGGCGCATAGTAGCCTTCCTCTTCTTCCCGCTCCCAAGGAGCATTGCCAATGCCCATCCGCTCTAGAATACCCACGGTGAGCTGAATTAGCCGTTCTTGAGCGCCTTCAAAGACGATGAGGCGGTCTGGACCACTGCTGACAATTTCCTCAATCGGTAATTCATAAGTACTAATCACCTGATCCGGGATTTGGGGTAATCCCAACGAGGCAATAATCAGAGACGCCACCTTGCCATCTTCTACGCTAAACTTGAACCCTCGAACCCGACCTAAGAGTTCACCGGTTTCGGTAATCACTTCGCTATTGATCAGCGTACTGTAGGCATCAACGTCAACATCCTCAACCACATCCTCATCCTCAACCAGGATGACATCACCCACTTGTTGAATGCTGCTGAGGAGCATATACTGTGGCATTCCAGCCAGCGAGAGCAGGTTGTCTCGTAACCCTAATGCCACAACTTCGCGCCGATCAATATCTACGAGCAGCTCCTTGACGACACCAAGGCGCTTACCGTTATTGCGAGTAATCACCTGAGTATTTAAAAAATCGGAGCGCTGACGAATTAGTTCAGTTGTCATTATGTCTTGCAATCCTGAATCTCGACTCCTGCTGGAATGGTTATCAATAGTATCAAGGCTAATAATCACATATAATCTACATCAGTCCCGTTTGGCAGACCCTAATTTCAATCCTAGGACTTGAGTATACGCTCCTCTCGCTTGGGTAACACCAATGGTGCGCTCGGCAGATTCAATCATAGGTCGGCGCAAACTAACAACGATAAATTGGGCAAGTTTAGCCTGTTGTTTGATCATTCTAGCTAATCGCTCGACATTTGCCCCATCGAGAAACATATCAACTTCGTCAAAGGCATAGAATGGTGACGGTCGATACCGTTGTAGGGCAAAAATAAAACCCAGGGCGGTGAGAGATTTTTCGCCTCCGGACATCGACGCCAATCGTTGCACCGGCTTGCCTTTGGGGTGAGCCACCAAGTTAAGTCCGCCGTTAAAGGGATCGTCGGCGTCATCCAGTTGCAGATGCCCGTCGCCCTCGGAGAGTTCGGCAAAAATGGTTTGGAAGTTTTGATTAATCGCGTCAAAGGATTCTTTGAAGGCTCTCAATCGTAGGGTGGTAAAGTTTTCAATTCGCAGCAATAGCTCAGTCCGCTCCGCTTCTAGGGTTGCCAGTTTTTCCGACAGTTCCTGGAGACGGGCTTGGGTGTGATCGTATTCTTCCAAGGCTAACATATTCACGGGTTCCATTGCCTCAAGTCGTTTTTGACCATTACGGATATCCCGTTGCAGCTTCTCCAATTGAACGGTGATTTGGGCAATTGTGTAGGGGCGGGTTTCACGACTCTCGTTTTCTTGGCTCCCAGATGGAACTAAACCCGCCTCGCCATCCTGTTGATTACCAGCCTCATCTTCCAGACGTTCCGCCGGAATGTCTCTACTAGCTTCCTCATCTCCCCCATCTCCCTCATCTCCCCCATCTCCTGTCTTTACCATCAGGGGAACCTCTGGCAACGGATCAGGTAATTCAGCTTGTTGAATTTCAAGTTGAGTTTGCAGGGTAGCCAGTTTTTCCTGCCTTGTCACCTGGGTTTCCTGAAGCTTTTGCCGTTGCCAAGATAGCTTTTGCTGGTTTAGGTGCTGGTTTCTGAGGATAGCCTCTACGCGATCGCGTTCTTGTTTGGCTTCCCCTAACCGTTGTTCTAGCTGGGTTAATCGGGCTTGGGTTTGTCCAATTTGCACGTCAATTGCCTGAAGCTGACGATTAATCTCGGTTTGCTGTTCTTGGATTGATTGGTGTTGGGTTTGATATTCGGTAATCCGTTGATAACTTGTCGCCAGCTTCTCATTCGTGCGCTGCTGCTGATTTTCTAAGGCTTGCAGTTGTTTTTCCGCCTCTCGCAATGCCTGTTCGCGATCGCCTAATACGGCTTCCTGGGTTTTAATTTGACTCTGAATCTGTTGCCATTCCTGGGGAGTTTGCTCGGCTTCGAGTTGAGCTAGTTGTTGGCGTAAGGCTTGCAGGTGGTATTCTTGGGCGGGAAGATCCTGATTTAACTGCTGCAACCGTTCCGCCGCCGTCTGGACTTCCTGGGTATTTTTAGCTAGGAGCGATCGCACTTGGGTTTGTTGTTCCGTTAGCGCCTGGATGTCTTTGCGGGATTGCTCTAGGCGTAATTGTGTCTGGGAGCGGGTTTCCCTAGCTTCTGTCAGGGTTTGAGTCAGATTTTTAGCCGTTGCCGATTCCCGTTCTAGCCATTCGTCACAGCGCTTTAACATGGCTTCAATATCCTGGAGACGATCCCTCAACGCCATCATCTCCGCCGAGTCACTGGTATCACTGATGCCAAAATGTAATCCAGAACGATAACTACTACTCCCTCCCGTCATCGCCCCACTACTTTCTAAAAGTTCTCCATCTAACGTGACAATTCGGCATTGACCCAAATAGGGACGCGCTGTACTCAGGGTTTCAAAGACCACCGTTGAGCCAAACACATAGGCAAAAATGGTTTGGTATCGAGGTTCACAATCGATTAAATGCACCGCGTAGTCAATAAACCCTTGAGCATGGCGCAGTGCCATAATCGGGGAGAATCGGGGCGGTTTAATTTTATTTAAGGGTAAAAATGTCGCTCTCCCCGCACGTTTTTGTTTGAGCAGTTCGATCCCCACCGCCGCCACGGCATCATCTTCGACCACGACCTGCCCCAAACGCCCACCTGCTGCGGTTTCCAAAGCAAGTTGGTAGTGGGGTTCGACGCGACCGAGTTGGGCGACTAAACCATGAACGCCGGGGATATCCGCCTGAAGAACAATTTTAGTCGCATAAGTGCCTTGGGCTTCTTGCTGTGCCTGTGCCTGGGCTTCTAGCTTATCCAATTGACGCTGTTTGTCTCGCTGTTCAGACAGGAGGCGGGTTTGGGTTTGCCGTTGAGTTTGTAACTCTTGTTCAGTAGCGGCTAGGGTTTGGGCGAGGGTTTGAATCTGCTGCGAGACAGCGTTTAATTGCCCTTCTAAGTCTGCCGCTTGTGTCTGTTTACTGGCAAGTTCGGGGGCGATGCGTTCTAATAGCTGGGTTTGTTCGTTAATTTGGCGGCTAAGTTGGTTATGCCGTTCTTGGAGTTGGGCTTGTTCAGTGCGCTGGGGATTCAGGGTTTGCAGTAGGGTTTCAATTTGGCGGGTGAGGGTGTTTTGTTGCTGTACCCAGGTTTCTGAAGCTGACGCGATCGCATCAGCTTGTTCTCGGCTAGCATTCAGGGCGGTTTGAGCCGCATCCCGTTCTTGGCGGCGTGAGGCGATAATTTGGGTGTCGAGATGGTGGCGTTCAGCTTGAAGCTGTTGCAGGCGTTGTTCCTGGTGCTGAATCTCGTTCTGGGTGTTTTGTTGGTTCGTCTCTGTATCCGTCAGGTTTTGAATAAGTTCCTGTTGGCGGCGTTGTAACTGGCGACGTTTGGCGTCAAGGCTTGCTAGGGTTGCGGATACCGCGACTTGTTCCTCTTCGCCTAAGGCTTTGACACGGGTGTTGAGGGTTTCGAGTTGTTCAGTACCTTGACGAATTTCGGATTCTATGGTATACAATTGCTGGGTTAACTGGCGTTCATCTTGTTCTCCTTTTTCCATTAGAGATGTCAGATGAGCCACCTGTAGAGTCAGCGATCGCCATTTGAGGACGAGTTCCCACTGTTGTTTTTCCTGAAGTTGAGCCCGTAGCTTTTTGTATTTCTCTGCTTTAATCCGATCCGCCGCCAAGCGATCGCGTTGCGTGATTAGCTCTTTTTCAATAATCCGACAGCGATCTTCCCGTTCTTTAACCTCATTCAGGGTATCTTTCGTCTGGGTAATTTTGCGGTCAAAGGCGGCGACTCCGGCTAATTCATCAATAATCTCCCGCCGTTCTCGCGAGTTCATGGAGATGATGCTGGTGACATCCCCTTGTAACACCACATTATAGCCTTCGGGATAGACTCGCAGGCGGTTGAGCTGTTCGTGCAGTTGAGTCAGCGTGCAGGATTCACCGTTAATATAGTAGGTCGAGGTGTAGGTGTTTTGCTTAGTCACCCGCAGCCGCCTTGTCACACTCCATTCGGTTGATTGGGGAGTTGAGGGTTGGGAGTTGGGATTGTCTTCTTCTGATTCCTCTGATGCTTCTGTTCCCTCTTCCTCGGCTTCCTCGTCTGCATCTAATTCGGAGTTTTCCGGTATTTCTTCTACCCCTAGAAGATCGGGTGCGTCAGATAGGTCAAATGTCACCGTAACCCTGGCTTCAACCGTACTCCGTCGCTCTTTATTATGATTAACCAGATCAGGTAGACGTTCAGCCCGCATTCCCTTGGAACTGGATAACCCTAAACAAAAGAGGAGAGCATCGAGGATATTGGATTTTCCTGACCCATTAGGTCCCGAAACCACAGTAAATCCGGGCAGCATCGGAATTTGAGTCGTGCCGCCAAAGGATTTAAAATTAGTGAGTTCCAGGCGCTTAACATGCACCATAGGCGTGGGTCAGTTCAGGTTCGCTGTGTGGTACGAGTGTATCAAAAGAATAATGTTGATCAGGTTAACAGATATTATCCTGTTCCAGAGAGCGCGATAGGTTCAACAACCCCACGCTACTAACGTAGAGCGTGGGGATGGCAAGACAAATTGCAATTGTGTGATTCGTTGGCTAGAAACCAATCCTCA
>CAKZMA010001239.1 GCA_937127375.1 uncultured Coleofasciculus sp.
AAGGGGGACGGGAGGGGGATCTAAAAGGGGGACGGGAGGGGGATCTCCGGGGAGTGAATCTCTAGTTTCTTGCTCACTGACTGAACTTGTCATCGACCTGAGGTTATAGGCTGTTTTTAGCTTATCCGATAAAGTCTTGAATGATAGGGAAGATAGGGCGGGTTTAGCTGTATCTGGGTAAAGTAAGCAACAATAATGGTGAAACCCGCCCCTACAAACCCGGTTCCCTTGAGCCAAGTGAAGGGTTACCACCTTGCCGATTTTTCAGATTCGCGAAATGGTTAAACAACGGCGGGAGCTTGCCAACCTCGCAAATAATAGTAAATCGAGGCGTAAAACTCTTCCACAATTCGCGTCGTGACAGTCAGCGCTTCTACAGAGGGGATAAAGGATTCAATCCACTGGTTGACTGTGGATGTTGTTCCGGGTTGAACGGTAAAGAAGCCGGTCGGTTTAGCCACAATATTGTTAAGACCTACACTTCTAAACGCCTGTTGAGCACGACGGCTGTTATAGGCTGAAGTAACCAGAAAAACGCGATTGTCTGCTATTCCCTGATCGCGTAATATATCTTCAACTTCTTCGGCGCTGGTGCGGAGATTGGTACCCGTGGGTTCAAGCACAATCCGAGTTTGGGGAACCCCAAACTGAACCAGTAAGGCGCGGATATCATTGGCTTCGACAATTTGGTCTTGATTTCCTTGCAGGTTAGGTCGAGGACCAGCACTAACCACGACTAAGGGGTTATTGCCAGATTGTCGATACAGTTGAGCGGCATAAAGAATGCGATCGCCTGTATCGGTGAGTTGAATTTGGGTTCGAGGCGGTTCATCGGGTTGGGTAGTGCCTTGTCCAAGAACCACAATCGCTGAGGCGGTTTGAGCCGCCGCCGACTCAGGCGTAACCACAGCTTGTTCCGTGCTAGCCGCCAACAAGTTAGAGAAAAAGGGCGTGCTGGCGAGGAGTAAGATTAGTAAGGCTGCCATAACCTGGTTCTTTGACTTATCCAGCCCTTGGCGGAGGGCAAAACCCAACAGCACGATGGAAGCACCGACAGGTTTCAAGAAAAACGAGAGAACCTCCCAAATCGTTGATACTGCATTATTGCCGGGAGTGAAAAACGCCACAACAATGAAGCCAAACAGAAATAAACCCCCAAGCAAGGTAAAATACTCCTTGGGGATTACCTTCTTAAACAGGTTGTAGAGAATAACTGCAATCAGCAGCCAGAGTAGGATTCGAGTCAGTAGTAAAAACATTGTGTTTTGACGGTGTAACGTTTGGACAGTGAGCGAGGAATTGTTACTTGTTAGTCTGACTCCTCAAAATAACAATTAACAAGTTAGGGGTGATTGGGATCAGGTTTTGTGTAACGTATCACTTGGGGAGAGCATGGTTCAAATAACCCTAACACGGGCATTATACTCGTCATTGTCCACAAGGATGAGGGAAATGAGGGAAAGGGGGGAGAGGGGCGATGGAGAAGAGGGGGGAGAAGCCGTTTTGAGCCAAATTACTATTCAAGCAAAGACAAATAGCGAAAATATTTGTAAAGTTAGTCTATAAAACGAAACAGGGACGGTTTGAGCGTGTCGCAAGTCCAACCGGAAATTCTAGTGACTGGCGGAGCTGGATACATTGGCTCTCACACAGTCTTAGCCCTACAACGGGCAGGTTACAACGTCGTTGTACTGGATAACCTGGTCTGTGGACATCGAGAATTCCTAGAAGAGATCCTGAAAGCGAAATTGGTGATCGGGGATGTGGGCGATCGCACTCTGTTAGACCAACTCTTCGCCAGCCACAATATTGCTGCTGTACTTCACTTTGCCGCCTATATTGCCGTGGGCGAGTCGGTCACCTGTCCGGCTAAATACTACCGCAATAACGTCAGTGGTACGCTGACTCTCTTAGAAGCCATGGTCGCCGCCAATGTGAAAACCTTAGTGTTTCCATCCACCTGTGCTGTCTACGGGATGCCTCAGCGAGTACCAATGACCGAAGACCATCCTCAAAATCCGATTAATCCTTATGCGACGAGTAAGTGGATGATGGAGCGCATGTTAGCCGACTTTGATCGCGCTTATAATTTACGTTCCATTGTGTTTCGCTTCTTCAACGCGGCTGGGGCGAATCCCGAAGGACTACTCGGTGAAGACCATTACCCAGAAACCCATCTGATTCCCTTAGTTCTGTGGACAGCATTAGGCAAACGGGACTCGATCGCTATTTGGGGGACAGACTACTCCACCCCAGACGGAACCTGCTTGCGCGATTATATTCATGTCAGTGACTTGGCAGATGCCCATATCCTCGGGCTAGAGTATTTGTTAGGTGGCGGCAAGAGTGAAATCTTTAATTTAGGCAGTGGCAATGGTTTCTCCGTGCGACAGGTGATTGAAACAGCAAGGCAAGTCACCCAGAAAGAGATTAAAATCATTGAGTGCGATCGCCGCCCTGGTGATGCACCGATTTTGGTGGGTAGTAGCGACAAGGCGAGGAAAATTTTGGGTTGGTCTGCCAAATACCCGGAGATCAGTAAAATTATCAGCGATGCTTGGCAGTGGCATCAACGGCGTCATCATTAGTAAAGTATGGACAATTGCTATTTTCTTAGAAACTGGGAGTTCACATAAGTTTTTTGAAGCAGTGAAACAATTATCGGTGAATAAACACACCCAGACTGGAAAGGCTACAAACAACCTCAACTCTACCAACAAAAGGACTCTTGCCCTAGAAGCTCGACTCAGCCGTTTGGAATCCATTGTTGGACAAATTGGTGAGGCGGTGCTTGCCACAACCGAGACGGTTGAGTGTCTAGGCAAGCGGGTTGATGCTTTGGCTGTGCAGGTGCAACACCAAGGGCATCAAGTTCAACAACAGGGTTACCAACTCTTTGCCTTGAGTGATGCGGTGCAAACCTTAGCCGAAAACCAAAATGAGTCACTCGCAGAACTTGGAGAACTCACTGAAACACTCCAACGCCTTGCGGCTGCCATCGAAGCCCAGCAGAAGTAAGTAAGCTAGGAGTAGCGTTAAACTGTTGGACGGCTTATTCTTAATGAACCTAAGAGCATTCATGTATCGTCCCCGGCGAAATTTCCTGTGGCTAAGTGTCACGGCTGTGATTAGCCTATTGGCAGTAAGCTGTGGTCAGAGCAAGGTTGCCCAGTGTAATCAAATGATTCAAGTGGCGAATCAGGCGGTCAGTGACGCCAAAGTCGTGACCAGTGGTGTTCAAGAGGAAAATCCGCAAGCTGAGGCAATGCGACAAGCGGCGGCTGTCATGGATAAGGCTTCTGAAGAAATGAACGCGATAGACGTAACCGACGAGACGTTGGAAGACTATCAAGCCAGTTTTGTCAACATGTATCGCGATACGAGTCAAGCGATGCGGAATTTCGCGGTGGCGTTTGAGCAGAAAGACCGCCAAGGGGCGGAAACAGCACAGGTGAGTTTACAGCAAGCAACGACTCCAGAAAAGCAATTAGTTGATAATCTTAATGCTTACTGCTCCGGTCAATAGTGATATGGGGGAGATGAGGGAGATGGGGGAGATGAGGGAGATG
>CAKZMA010001240.1 GCA_937127375.1 uncultured Coleofasciculus sp.
TGGCACAGAGTATCTTAGTGCCGAGCATTAGTGCCGGAATTGAGGCAGGATGGGGAAAGGCGACGCCTCTAGCTCATGGTTTAGAGTTAGCTTTGCAGACGTTACGCCATGCTTTACAACATGGACGCAGTACCGTACATCAGGCGGTACTGGTGGTAATTAGTGATGGGCGCGGGAATGTGCCACTCGCCGCCAGTCGTTTGGGTCAGATTACGCCACCTGTGGGACGAAAAGGGGTAGAAGATGCTTTACAGGTTGCTGAACGTATTCGGGGATTGGATAATGTGAAAGTAGTTCTGCTCAATCCCCAACCGAAACAGTATCAGGATTTGCCGTTAGAACTCGCAAATGTTATGGGAGCCGCCGTGGTTTCGATTCCACTTTTAGAGGAAATGGAGGTGGAATGATGGTTGATAAGTTCAAGCGTTCACTCACCCAACGGGCAATCACTTCACCAACAAGTTTGGGGCGAACCAAACAGCTACCCTTTGAAGCTACACAAGCAGCAGCACCAACACCAGCTAAACCCTCTTTACCAGAGGATGTAGAAACGGAAACTGAAGAAAAATTTTTCCCGCCCAATAAGCTTTACATCACGATGAAGCTACCGCCAGAGGTGGCTATTTTACACATCTATCAGAATGGGGTAGATGAATATTCCGTGTGGGGTGGTAATGGGATAGCTGGATTGCCACAAACTCCGCCAAACCAGCCGCCGAATCTTTCCTTGGGACAATTGGTACACAAGGGAGAGCTTCCGGAAAAGATTCGAGATGATATGAGCTATTTTTCCCATGTAAATCTGGAGATTCGCAAATGGTTAAAGTGGCTCAAATATAAGTTTGGTCAGCAGTTATGCCTAGTCATTGCTGACTACACTGATTTTGAAATCCCTTGGGAAATGTTAGAACTATCGCCCTATGAGTCACCGAATGAATATCTGGGCGCTTTGATGACTACAGTACGCTGGCGACAGATTATCAGTGGCGATGACTACCTGGTGTTAGATTTCCAAGCAGATGAATGCTGTGGGAATGCGGTTGCTTATGTCCTGGATACAGAACTTAAGGGAGTAGGACCCGAACTCGATATTTTAGAACAATTGCAAGCCGTGGTTTACCGCAGCAGTCAGCATCCGATTAAAACCTTTCAGCAGTATTTACAGCAGAATCAAGTGGGCTGTGGTTTTGTCTATATTTCTTGTCACGGAACGTTTAGAAGTAATCTGACGGAAATAACTCTGGGTTCAGACTATGATGAACAGCAACAGTTGAAATTATTGGCATTACGCAGGTGTCAGCTTAATCTGGTTAAAAAGTCTCGCGGTATTGTCTTTATTAATGCTTGTCATTCAGGTCGCGAACAAACTCATGCGTCTATTCCCCATAGTTATCGTATGGGTTTTGTCGAACTATTTTTAGCAAAAGGGGCGCGAGGTGTGATTGGTACGTTAGGTGCTGTGGGTGACTCTTATGCAGCTAAGTTTGCCCGTGAACTGATTGAAGCATCTTTGCGAGAGCCTAATCTATCAGTAGCGGCGTTGCTGCGAGAATTGAGGTTGAGAGTGGTTCAGAATTTACCGGATGAACCAACTACCCAAGACCTGCTACCGTTCATTTATACGTTTATGTATGTCTACTACGGGAATCCAATGACCGTACTCCGACTCACCCCTCCAGGAGGACAGAATGGTGTCTGACACTCAACAGCTACCCCTATCGATTCAGCCAGTGATTAGCTATCCGCGTGAAGCACAGGTGGGTAAAACGTACTTGATGACAATTGACTTACAACCATCTGGGGATAATGAGTGGCTCTATGAGGACGAGGAATATCCTATTTATTGTATGGTAGAGACTTCGCCTCTATTTAGTAGCAAACCTGTGGGAGAACCAGCAGTCGTGTTGCACCGATTCGGTGGAAGTTACGGTGCGGCTAAGTTTTTGCTGACAGCGACGCAGGAGGAAATGGAAGGGGAAATTAAGGTAACGCTAGTTAATGGTTGGGGTGTGCCGATAAAAGTTCTATGTTTGGATGAGATAAAGATTACTACTATAGTTACTCGAAAAAATATAGTTGATTATATTGGTGTTGAGCCAAAAGAGAAGGTCAAAGAAATAACTCCATCTGACAAAGAAGAATTGCAAAATCATAGCAGAGAAACATATATTGAAAAATGGATAAATAATTTAGAAAATGAGATTGCCTCTTATGAAGCAGCCTGGCAAGACTACACCCGCGAGACGTTTCCCAGAGATTGGGCAAGGATGCAAAATAATTTAGGGAATGCCTACTTATACAGAATCCAGGGAGAAAAGGCAGATAATCTAGAAACGGCGATCGCCTATTTTCAAGCATCGCTGCAAGTCTTTACTATTGAAGGGTTTCCCAGAGATTGGTCAAGGACTCAAAATAATCTGGCAAATGCCTATATGAATAGAATTCGCGGGGATAGGGCAGAGAATATAGAATTAGCGATCGTCTCTTATCAAGCTGCCTTAGAAGTCTACACTCGTGAGGCATTTCCTAGGGATTGGGCAATGATTCAAAATAATTTGGGTCATGCCTACTTATACAGACTTCGGGGAGAAAAGGCAGATAATTTAGAACGTATGATCGCCCATTTTCAAGCGGCGTTGGAACTCTACACCCGTACAGCGTTTCCCAGCCAATGGGCAACAATTCAAAATAACCTGGGTACTGCCTACGGTGACAGGATTCAGGGAGAAAGGGCAGATAATTTAGAACGTGCAATCGCCTCTTATCAAGCTGCCTTAAAAGTCTACACCCGTGAGGCGTTTCC
Source organism: uncultured Coleofasciculus sp. (assembly GCA_937127375.1). Taxonomy (GTDB): domain Bacteria; phylum Cyanobacteriota; class Cyanobacteriia; order Cyanobacteriales; family Coleofasciculaceae; genus Coleofasciculus. Next base: position 2,804 of record CAKZMA010001240.1, read on the forward strand.
CAGGAATTGGGCAATGACTCAAAATAATCTGGGTAATGCCTACAGTGACCGAATCCGGGGAGACAGAGCAGAGAATATAGAACGTGCGATCGCATCCTATCAAGCTGTTTTGCAAGTCCTTACCATTGAAGAATTTCCTAGAGATTGGGCAATGACTCAAAATAATCTGGGTAATGCCTACAGCGACCGAATCAGGGGAGAAAAGGAAGAGAATATAGAACGTGCGATCGCCTATTATCAAACCGCCCTACAGGTCTACACCTGTAATGATTTTACTCGCGAGTGGGCAGGAATTCAAAACAATCTGGGTAATGTCTACAGTGACAGAACTGAGGGAGAAAATGCAGAGAATCGAGAAAGTGCGATCGCATATTATCAAGCAGCCTTGGAAGTTTACACTCGTGAGATGTTTCCTCGTGAGTGGGCAGAAGTTTACAATAATCTAAAAACAATTATAAGCCTAGATTTAGTAAAGTTTTACCAAGCTTGTAACCCCGGTAGTACCCTGAAATTTGCCAATCCCCAGGAGCAGAAGTATTATATCGATTTTTCCTCGGTGCGTGGCGGCAATACGATTAAGGAAATAGGCAGAACAATTACTCGCCTATATCCCAATAAACCAACCTGCCAATTGTTTACCGGACATATCGGTTGTGGCAAGTCTACGGAGTTACTGCGGTTGAAGGCGGAATTGGAGGCGGAGGGGTTCCATGTTGTTTATTTTGAGTCGAGTGATGACTTGGAAATGGCGGATGTGGATATTGCC
>CAKZMA010001241.1 GCA_937127375.1 uncultured Coleofasciculus sp.
ATTTCCCCAGTTTTATATCCTTCCGGCTTATTTTGCCAACTAGGAACGTCTGGATAATCACTTGAATGTCCCATTTTTTTCTCCATTTTTTAGATTGAATGTGTGAGTAAAAAGCTGGCTAGTTTAGCTTTTTACTCATTTACTTGTTAGTTTTTATGAACTATTTTAAAGGTCTCAATCAGGAATGGTGAGTTTTTGACCCACTTTTAAACTTTCAGGTGCAAGATTGCGGTTAGCAGATGAAATTTTCTTCCAATGATTACCATCACCATAGTATTGTTCAGCAATTTTGAATAAGGTGTCACCAGATGCTACAGTGTGAGTTTTAGCCCTTGTTTTCTCCTTGATTTTAATACTTTGGCTTACCATGAAACTTATACAAGCTTGTTTTCCAATCTTCCTTGAATTGAATCTGTACATTATTGTAATTTGTATTTTCAAAAAATACAACCCATAAAACTAATATAAAAAAATATAGCAAAATCATGAGTTTTTATATTGGGTTTTTATGAGATCGATAGACCCCTAGTCAAGTTAATATAAAGTATCCGTAAATCCTTGACCAATAAAAAATCATAGGCAAGAAGCCGAGAGAATAGCGAATGAGACGTATTTCTTATCAGCATTCACGCTTTTATAAAAGCTCCCGGATCTACACAGCTCCAACGGAAGCTAAGGAAATGGTTTTTACCGAACGTGTAATGTAAAAATCAAAAAAACAAGACAATAGAATTGCCTATTAGGACAAATTAAGATGACTCGCAACTTCTATGCACTACTTATCGGTATCGATCGATATCCCCATCCTGGAGATAGATTGAATGGATGCGTGAACGATATCGCAGCCATCGAAAAATTTATAAAAAATCGCTTACAGAAAAAGTATAATCCTCACATCGAAAAGCTGATTGATGAACAGGCAACTCGACAAGCTGTGGTTGGCAAGTTTGAGAGTCACCTTTGTCGAGCAGGTAAAGACGATGTAGTTCTGTTCTACTTCTGCGGTCATGGATCGCAAGAACTGGCAGGATTAGAATTTGATACTTTGGAGTATGAGAAGGAACTAGGGAAAAAGAAGCTTGAGACAATAGTCTGTCATGACAGCAGAACTGTAAGCAAAGATGGCACTCAAATCCGAGATTTAGCAGACAAAGAGTTGCGATATCTGATTGCCAAAGTTGCGAAAAATGAACCGCATATTTTGGTTGTGTTTGATTGCTGTCACTCCAGTTCTGGTACTAGAGAGACTGACCGCAAGGAGCGGGTGCGCCGTCTCTCTACGGATACCCGTCTGCCGAGGGCGTATAACGAGTTTTGTTTTGCTGGTGATTCTCAAATTGTACAAGGTCTCAAAAAAGGTAGATTTCCTGAAGGGAAACACGTCTTCATGTCTGCTTGTCTTTATACAGAGACAGCGAAAGAAATGACTGATGAGGGTGGCAATAGTCGAGGAGTTTTCTCTTACTTTCTTCTCAAAGCGTTAAACGGTCTCAATGCTACACTGTCCTACAATGATTTGCTCAATGAAGTTAAAAGTCACGTTCATGGTCGTAGACGGGATCAAACTCCTCAAGTAGAACCCATTGGTATGAGTTCCCAGGAGGATTTGAACAGCATAGATTTTTTGGGTGATCAAGAGGCAATTAAACCACGAGAGCCATACTTTAATCTCATCTATCGTGACGAAATACCAGATCGTCAATCCGCAGAATGGATTCTTACTGGCGGAGTCGCTCAATTCTTGCAAAAAGACTGTGAACTTGCCGTTTATCCAGACAATTGTACGTTTGATAAGATGAAATATGAGTCCAGGAAACGGGGTGACGTGAGAATTACCGCCGTTCGCATGGAAGAAAGTGCGGTAACGTTCTTCTCTGAGGCTGAACTTCCAACCAATTCTTCTTACAAAGCTATTTTAACAAAGCGGTCTCTGCCCCCTGTACGCTTTTACTTGGAAGGTGATACAACGGCATTAGCGCAAGTAGAAGAAAAGCTTACCGATTCGTTAGTTGTAGGAATAGAACGCGATCGCAGCAAACCTCACCAGTACCGCCTCTACGCACGGGAACAGCGGTTTGAAATCACCGATACCAGCGATCGCTTACTGGTCGTTCCCATCGAAGCCAATGGCGAATACGATGTCAATAAAGCCGTCCAGCAGGTAGAACATATCGCCCGCTGGACAAAAACACGGCAACTAGAGAACCCCAATTCCAGCATTCCCAAGGATGCAATTGAGATTGAAATCACTCATAACGGCAAAGTTTATACTAATTCTGAGCTACAGATAGAACATGGGGCAAGTATTCGGTTGAAGCTCAAAAACACTCTAGAGCAACAACTAGACCAACCGCTTTACTGTGCTATCTTGGACGTTGCAGACGACTATTCGGTGGGAATTCTCAAGGTCTTTCCTGAAGGGGGCGACAGGACATGGATTTGCCTTAACTCAGGACAAGCGTATCAAGCACAGAGGCGCTCTGGAGTCAATTGGAGCGAGGATATCCCCTTTGGGATGCCAAAAGAAGTCAGAAACCAAGGCTTGACAGAATATCAGGACGTTCTCAAACTTATTGTCAGTACGGAAGCGTTCACCAATCTTTCCCAGTTTGAGCAGAATAGTCTGTTACGTGCGGATCAAAAGTCTCGACAAATGCTCACTGAACCGCCAGTTGCTGACTGGATGACGAAGCAAATCACTCTGACAATGGTTAGAGCAGATAGTGTGGAACTGACCCCACAGACTGAAACAGTTCTCTCTGCTGGTGTCTGTGTTATGGCACCACCTGGGCTACAAGCTTCTGCCCGTCTCAAATCACCTTCATCCACAACCCGAAGTCTGAGTAGCATGGCATTGCCTGCCCTTCTGGATCATACAGAAGCGTTTCAGTTCTCAACAAGTCGTAGTGTTCGTCAAGACGCGAGTGTGCTGGAGTTGGAGGTCAACCCATCAACGCTCGATGCTGTCAAACCCGACTCCCCCATAATTATCTCCGTCAATCGCCCCTTACAGCCGAATGAGCGGGTGCTTGCAGTCGCTCACGACGGTCAGTTTTACTTGCCGTTGGGGGTTGGACAGGCAGAAAAGGGTAAGACTGAGATTAAGATTGAACGCCTCTGCGACTCCCAACGGCTGAATGCTGATGAACGCGAACTCCGTCAAGCGATTCAACTGTGTTTTCGCAAGGTTGTATTGGACAATGTGGGTCAAACGTCTTCCTATGCTTGGCTGAGACAAGCAACCCTGAATGGGGATGGCACGGTTAGCTACACCGACAAAGAGGATATAGACACCGTTAAAGCAGCCGTGGCTAAAGCCAACAATATTGTTCTCTACATTCACGGCATCATCGGCGACACAGAAAGCATGATTCCGAGTGTGCGCTATGCCAAAGTAAATGCGAATGGGCGGGTTAAATCCTTGGAGGAATTGTATGACCTGGTGTTGGCGTTTGACTACGAAAGCTTGAACACATCCATCGAAGACACCGCCAGGGAACTAAAACGGCAACTGGCTGCGGTTGGACTTGAACCAAACAACGGCAAGACACTGCATATTTTGGCGCACTCAATGGGCGGTTTGGTATCCCGACGTTTCATTGAACACCATAGTGGAAATGAAGTGGTCAGTCATTTAATCATGGTTGGAACCCCTAATGGCGGTTCTCCATGGGCAACAGTGCATGACTTAGCCACCACTCTACTATCTTTTGGTTTGAATCTTTCTTTGGTGCCGCTTGTCCCTTCGTTACTGGAAAAATCGGTTGAAGCCATGAGCGTAACGTTGCGGGAAATGCACACCACTAAATCTTCATTTTTAGATGAACTCAAAGCCTCTTCTGGTTCCAGGTGTCCCTACAGCATCATTGCCGGAAGTACCGCCTTAATGGATCAAGCCTCTGAGGTGAAACAGTTGTTGGATGTACTCAAGAGCAAGATGCGTCGAGCGATTGAACTTCCCTTTGGAGAGGAAGAAAACGATATTGCTGTCACTGTGAGTAGCATGATCGATGTGCCGCAAGATGGCTCTTTCACGGTTAATATTTTAGATACGATCGCCTGCGATCATCTTTCCTACTTCCGACGAAAGGAAGGACTATATGCGATCGCAAGTGTAGTGGGTCGAGCCTTTGGCTATCCGCCTGAACCCTTACCCCCTAGCGGTTCCTCTTCTCCCCCAAAACCTAAGCCCAATCCTTCCCCAGTATCCTCTGGAAAAACTGGCGCACAGCCGACGGGGACAGGTTCAATCCATACGCCAACGAAAACCCCCCCTAGTTCAAGTGCTTCTACTGATAGGAACAGTGCCGTCTTGACAAATCGCTCCCAAACGCCACTTTCTTCATCCCCAGAATCGACTTCAGTTTCGCCTCAATCTAACCCAAATCATGAAACTCGAACCACGACATGGTTTGACACAACTCATGTAGTAGCCATCGGAATTAATGACTACAAACCGCCAATTGCATCACTTGACAATGCGGTCAACGATGCTAACGAAATTTACGACCTCTTAAATCAGGAAGGTCTACGCTCTGGAGAAAATATTAAGAGATACAAGCTCTTGAATAAGGATGCGACATTCGAGGGAATTTATCAGCAGTTGGAAACACTAAAAACTAGGGTTAAGAAGAATGATCGCCTTATTTTTTACTATGCAGGACATGGAATTGCACTGCATAGTCAAGAAAGCATAGAATCCGCTCCAATAGAGAATCTAGCTAAGGGTGAGTCCAAGCAAACACCCAAAAACAAGCCTCGTGGCTATTTAATTCCCTATGATGCTGAGATGGAGGGTCGCAAAAATTATCTATCTATGGATGTTTTACTCGATCGGTTGGGGGATATTCCATGCCGCCATGGTTTAATTATCCTGGACTGCTGCTATGCGGGTTCAATTCAGTGGTCTCTCGATAAAACCCGGCAGATGCTAGTGGAGAAGATTTATCCAAGTGTTTTAGATAATTACATCAGTAAAAAAGCGTGGTTTATTTTAACTTCCTCTGACGAAAATGAAAAAGCCAATGATGGGGAGCCTATCGAACTCAATCAAGAAGAACAGTTAACCAAGAATACTCGTGGTTCTGGCACGACATCAAACTCTCCATTTGTTAGGTGTCTACATGATGCCTTAGTTAATTCTAAGGCTGATATTTACCCAAGAGATGGAGATAAGATTATTACGACAGCCGAACTTGAGACCTACCTGAGCGAGGTTACTAATAAAACGAGTAAAGACGGAGAAGAAAGCCGCCAAACTCCTCAACGATTCAAACTGACTGGTAAGCACCAAGGAGGAGAATTTGTCTTTCTCTTAAATGACTTTGAAACCATTAAAAAGCAACTCCCAGATGATCCAGATGTTACTGCTGATGATGACAACAACCCTTACCGAGGCTTAAACTCTTTCACAGAAGACCATAAAGAATGCTTCTTCGGTCGAGAAAGAGTCACACACGAGTTGTTCAATCGTGTATACAATCATCCGCTAACTGTTGTTTTAGGTACATCGGGTGTAGGCAAATCGAGTTTGGTTAATGCAGGACTCATACCCAAACTTAAAAAAACTTCTAAAACAGCAGAGCCGTCGCAGTCGTCAAATGCTGAAGAAAAGACAATTGAGCTGTCTAACTCTGAACTAAAGTCTCCACAAGTAAAGTGGAAGCATGAGAGATTTCGCCCCGGTCAATCGCCTGCCAAGGCTTTAAAGGAAGCCTTAAACAAACTCGAAGCAAAAAACAGTCCTGAGAACGCAAAACGCTTATTGGTAATTGACCAATTGGAGGAGGTTGAGACACAGTGCCGCGATGAGAACGAGAAAAAGAAATTTTGGAACACACTCATCAAGAAATTGAAAAATGCTCCAGAAAACTTCCATCTTGTTCTCACTCTGAGATCAGACTTTGAAGCTATAGTTCGTAGCAAATTTGAACAAGAAGCAGGGGCTTACTCAGATGGGGGACAATCCCAGAAAAAACGGCTCTCTGCTACCTCTCTCCATACTCTCCTGCCTCCTCGTGCATTTAAGCTTGATTGGGTTGATGCGCGATTTGTTGTGCCAGAAATGGAGCGTGAAGAGTTACAAGAAGCGATTGAAAAACCTGCTCAGGAAAAGGCGGTTTTCTTTACATCAGAATCAGAGAAAGGGATTCAGCGCTTCCTAGTACAACAACTGGTTCA
>CAKZMA010001242.1 GCA_937127375.1 uncultured Coleofasciculus sp.
TCAGAACTTGGTGGAGATTAGTCAGGGGAGTATTGTCCAAGGTGTGGGTTCATCGCCGAGTGGGGAACTGGCAAATTTGATTTGTCAACATGTTTATGACTTGGCGTTAATGGCGCAAAAAGGGTTTGATGCTAATGGCATGAAGGCGTTTGTGGAACGGTCGAATCAGGTGTTGACACGGTTAACACAACGCTAGTACTGCTAGCTTAGGCAAAAAAGGGGGTTTTTGGTATCGAAGAGTTACCTTTTGTTCAGAATTACCATCGATTATTCGATGACTCGCCCCCTTTTTTAATCCTCTTTCCTTCCCCTTTTAGAGGAAGCATGTCAGGGACAGCACAAAATAACCCAACCGACTCTCGTTGACATGTACTCCTTTGAGATCCCCCCGTGGTCAGGACTATTGACTGTGGTAGGCTGACACTATACTTCTTTGTTTATCATCTCACATCGAAACCTGATGCATATTATTCTTTTAGAAGCCAATCCATCTGACATTGGCGGAAAGGAGCGAAGTGCGCTTGATGTTTGTCGAGGGTTATCCCAGCGAGGACATCGAGTGAGTCTTTTTTATGCACAAGAGGGCAATTTTCTGGAGGAATACCAACAATTCTGTGATCATTTAGTTAAGGTTAACCAGCCGTTTAAAGTTGACTATTCTACTCCGGTTACGATTAAGCTTTTTCGTAATTTCTTTGGCGAGGCTTTTAAGTTCAGGAAAAACCCCGGCGATGTCGTCTACATTAATCAATATCATGATGGTATTTTTGCCACCGCTTTAGGTTTAGTGAAAACTATTCCTGTGGTTTGTCATCTGCGTCATCCCCAGCCTCAAATCCTCTACAAACGATGGATGATTGCCCTGAAATTTATTCGACAATTTATCGCTGTTTCTGAGCAAACCCAATCAGAATGGGCGAATTTGGGATTTAGAAAAGATAAAATAGCTGTTGTTTACAATGGGATTAATCCTAACCTGTTTCTGCCGACTCCGGATTTTTTTCTCAGTCGAAAGAACTGGAAAATTACTCAAGATAGTAAGATCATCTCTTACTTGGGCCGATTGGATCGGGAAAAAGGACTAGAAACTCTGATTAAAGCTTGTGCTTTGTTATCGAGTAATTATACTAATTTCCGATTATTAATTGCCGGAAAACCTTGTTTTGAGACGAGTCAATATCAGCGAGATTTAGTTGATTTAGCTAAGGACTTAGGGATCAAGGAATCTGTCGAATTTCTGGGTCATTTAAATAATCAAATACCGCTGTATCAGGTTAGTGATGTAACGGTTTTGCCCAGTCGCGTTTCCGAACCGTTTGGTCGCGCTATTATTGAGTCTATGTCTTGTGGGATTCCGGCTTTGGGTAGTCGCATCGGTGGTATCCCGGAAATTCTCACTGGGGAGTTTAAGGGGTGTCTGTTTGAACCCGATAATGAACAGGATTTGTCAGATAAGTTGGCATCAATTATCCATTGGCGAGAGGATGATCCTCAACTCGGTCAGAGATGCCGTCACCATGTTATGGATAGGTTTACGTTAGATAATGTGATTGATGGAGTTGAGCAAGTGTTATTGAATGTTGGTAATGGCTAGAGTAGCGGTTATTCGAGCCAATGAGACAAGTCTCTATCGAGGAGATCTTGGAGCTTTAAAATATCGTCTCGAAATCGGGGAGTAAATTGCCGTCGCATCTCAGCGGTTAGTCGCTGGGGTTTCTCGAAGTTTTTGCGGTAAACTTTAGCCGCCATGGGTTTACGGATCTGAGCGGGAACTAGCTGCCTCAGGGCTGTTTTGATGGGGTTTTCTTGGGTTAAGAAGGTATATAAATTCCGGTTTTTCGGAAGCGCGTTGATGATGTGATATCTGGTGTTCATATCGGGAACAAAGCGGGTATCGACGTCCAAAAACTGTAACATGTCCTGGAAAACCGTTAGGGGATGACGTTTCCAGTCGTCGTAGAGATAAATTCTGATCTGATCGCGATGAAAGCGATTAAAATAACGTTGAAGTTGGACGGAATAATACCCTTGCTGCTGATAGTGCCAAGCTGGCGCCCAATGGTTTTTAATCCGCTGCTCCTCGGCTTCTAGGGCTTGGGCAAAATCGGTTAATGTCTCTCGACAGTTCTGGCGCATATAGATAAAATGGGAGTAGGCTCGCTCGACGGGGTGACGCAGAATTGCTATCATTTTTGCCTGGGGAAGATAATGCTGAATTCGCTCAGGCGTTTGGGGAATATAGAGGTATTGGGTAGAGGCTTCACCAATGGCTTTTTCTTGAGAGACGCCCTGGAAGAGTTGCTGATAGGCTTGAAGGTCTACAACGGATGAGGTGTTTGTCCAGGCTTGATCATCTCCAGCGCCGCAAAAATCCGGCTTTTTCCCTTCAAAGGCGAAAAAATGGGGTTCTTTATTCGGACTCATATAGATTTGCGGGTGTTGGTTAAGATAAGCGTAGAGGGCGGTGGTTCCCGCTTTGGGAACACCGAGAATTAAAAAATTAGGCATTGTCATTTGAACGGTCTCCACGTTGACTTGTCTGGGTTACAGGTCGGCTATATTTTAATGCCTTTATTATGAATTGATCAGCCGGGGAATATCAACCGGAGCATGGTTCCTTTGATTCTTATCTTTGGGCGTCTAAATCGACTAGATGGGCGTCCTCATCCTATCGGTGAGTCCCCTAATGCCACTTATAACCGTCAAAGCTTTGGCAACGGCTTTTGTGTCTATGACGCATCTGTAAGAGATCAGGATAGTATGAGAAGGCACAACTTATTACGATTTGGAGGTTACTCAATGTCGCGCCAATGTCAGCTCACCGGGAAAAAGGCAAATAATGCCTACGCCATCTCTCACTCCCACCGTCGGACGAAAAAACTACAGCAAGCGAATCTGCAATCGAAACGGGTTTGGTGGGCTGAGGGAAATCGCTGGGTCAAACTGAAACTCTCGACTAAGGCGATTAAGACGCTGGAGAAGAAGGGACTACAGGCTATGGCAAAAGAAGCGGGGATTAATTTAAATCATTATTAATTCCCCAAGAGGGCGTCGCGCTCACAAGAAACACCTGGGGGAGCGGTGTCGGGACGCAAGGCTTGCATTGGTGTCAACGTTAGCTGCAAAACTCCACTACCTGGATCTGACCCCACCCTAACCCTCCCCTTGGTAAGGGGAGGGAACAAGGAACTCGAATGGCGACTTGCTTGACCGAATCAGCCACAATATTCCCTCAATGGAGTCGGCTCGCCCTCTACTGGCTCAAGTCTTTGGGAAGATAATATTCGGCTGAAGGTGATCGGTTTTTGGGTAAGAGTGGGTAAACTAGATCTAGTCACCTCAGGTAAGACGAGTTGATGGGTGTTGCTGTAAAAACTGTAGGTAAGATTTGGGGTTGAGAGGAAGGCGAGTCGGGCAAATCTAACTAGGGAGGGAGTATTCCCGATGAGTCTTTATTTAAAACTACAGGCAAGTAGGAAACTGATCCGGAAGCGTTTGATCAATCTGGTGGCTGCCTTGTTCATTCACTTGAGGCGATAGAGGTATTTCCGAGAAGACTCCTTATTTCAAACACGATTCCCAGCCTGACAGGACAAAGTGCTATGTCAATCTTGATGAAGTTAGTGAAGGCGTTTCAACGTCTGTACCAACACAGTTTACATAAGTTGCGTTCCATCCCGAAAAAGCTGATGAACTGGTTATTACGCCGCGTCTGGGGGATGGGGCGGCGCTGGCGTTTTGCCAATTCGGGGTTTGTTTTGCCCACGGTGACGATGGTGATGTTGGTGGTGGTGTTACTCACCACAGCCATTGTTTTTCGCTCCTTTGACCGGGCAAAAAATGCTAGCAATAACCGAGCAAGTACGGCTTCTATTGCAGCGGCGACTCCAGCAATTGACCGGGCGAAAGCTAAAATTGATCGATTATTTGATGATCCTCGGTTGCCCCGCTCAACTCCGACAGAAGTTGCTCTATATAACGTTATCAGAACGAATCCTCAGTTTACCTTTGGTGATGAGCAACGCCTGAAGATTGCCTTTGATATTGATGATGATGGTATTGACTCGAATGATTTGACGAATAATGTTCCCTTAGTTGAAGAAGAAACCTCGACGACAGCCTGGAGATTTCCCGTTGATACAGATAACAACGGCAAGTTTGATAGTTATACCCTCTATAGCATTCTATTTCGCAGTCCGCCGCGTGATGCTTCAGGAGCGTTTGACAGAAAGAGAACGCCTCTAGAAGCGCGGACTCCGCCGATGGAAGCGCCGATCGCTAAGCCGGCTTGTCAAGGAGCGCTGGGGACAAGTGCCAGTTTGGTCGGCAGTAGTGATTGGTATAAGTCGGGCGCTAATCTGAAAAAGAGCTTTTATGTTTATACGCTAACTGTACCGATTACGGATCTAAATAATCCGCCCACGGGGTATGAGAATTATAAAGGAAATCAAGGGTTTTCTGCGTTAGAGTATCAGCAAGACCGGGAGCAGGTTCCCCTGAGTAATAACGCGGTGGTGTACGAAGATGACCTGCAAATCACTCCGGGTTCTGGCTTGAAACTCAATGGTCGCGTCATGACCAATAGTAACTTGATCGTCGGACGTCAATCTAGGAATCCTGATCTAGAGTTCTATCAGGTCAGCAGCCCAGAGTCTTGTTTCTATCAGGAAGAAAACGGCAAAATTGTGGTGGGGGGAAATGCGGTAGTTGGCAACCCGTCGAATACCAATCGTTTGGTTGGACCTGAGGTTGATTTATTCGAGTCAGGAAACCCACCGACCCAAACGACGGTTGGCGATAGCAATACAAATAATACAGCCGCACAGGTCGCTTATAATTCCCAAGAGTATGCCAACCGCATTAACACCCTAGTTAGTGATTGGATAAGTGACAATACAGCAGAAACAAGCGACCCCCAAGAAGTACAAGATAGACCTGCCAGTCAAGATCGTCGCACAGCACTAGAAAATTACTTCAGATCCCGAACCCGTCGCGTACCAACGGCTGAAGCAGCCAGCGCCGGAACCTATACGGGTACAGGAGACGAACTGCGACCTCTGGATACGTGGATTTATCCGGTTGATCCGACTAATAATAATAACAGCAATAACGGTATAGGATTAAAACTCGCTCAGTACCCAGCTACAGAACCTGACCAACAAGAAAGGCAAGGGCGGGAAAGCAAGATAGGCGATCGCTTAATCCTGGGTAACGGTCTTCCGGCGAAGTGGTGGGACGGTACTGGCTTTGCCGGTAGCGAAGCGGAACAGGAAATTCAACCAGCGACAACGTGGACAGGTTCTCAGACTGAAAATCGATACCGCCAAACCCAGATTACAGAATTGTCAGATTTGGGAAATACTGACCCAGATGGTTTCTGGGAAGAAAAGGCAGCCATAAAGCCAGCAAATCCCTTGGATGGTGTTGGCGGTATGCGTGTGGTGACTGGGGCGGGGATTTACAGTCATACGGGATCAAGTTTACCCGCTCCTTCTGCCCCAACGAGTGATGATAATTCAACGGTGGTTGACGAAACCGCACTGACTCCTGTGTGGCCCGACTCGATGCCAATGTGGATTGATACCAACTTAAACGACACTCCTGAGGCTACGGACGGCAGAGGGGATTTGGTCATGCGGGGAACGGTGGTTTATCACTACAAGACAGACCCCATTGACGACCCGGAGACGGGAGGAACGGATAAGGAACAAGCGCCCATTGCCTGTATTAGCAGTTACTACGACCCTAGCACCGAACGCACGGCGACAAACCGATTAGGGCTAAAAGATATTCGATATAGGGATACCAATATCGGGAATGCCGACAGACCTCGTCCCAATCCCAGCGAAATATCAAGTGGAGACAGACGCATAATTAGTAGTGCGCCGCCAAATGTTAATTCTAGCCATGTCGGTTTATCGCACAACGGTGTGAGCTACAACCTGACGACTTCGTCGGCAAGTATAGCTCAACAGACTGCCAGTAATGGGATATTCTCCCCGGCGACTGGTGCCGACGATCCAACCGATAATACGATTGCTCTGGCTGATCGGCTTGCCTATCAAGCCAATCTAGTTTTCCCCAACGGGCGTCTAGTCAACGAACCCCTTCGCCAAGCCCTGGCGAAAGCCCATGCTGACCGCACCTTATCGGAGCAATCAGCCATTGATGCGGAGATCTGCGCTCTAAAAATTGCCGATGGCACTATTGGTTCTCCTAATGGAAGTGTGGTTCCCCACGGGGCAATCTACGAAACAGCTTTTCTGGATTCCCGGGAAATCAAAGCCATTGACCAAAATAACCCACCGGACGGGGACTATGACCTAGAGATTTCCCAACGGCAGCCCTTAGAAATTCGAGCCACGGTATTGGATTTAGACTTACTGCGCCGTAAAGGAGTAGGCGGTTCAACGCCGGGTCCCTCCCCAGAATATCTGTTACCTGATAGCGGGATTATCTATGCCACACGGAATGACGCGCTGCGGGATCTGAGCGCTCCGTGGACAGGTACTCCTGTAACCAGTGCGGCGGATGAGCAAGAGGCACTAGGTCAACGTCAGATTCAAAGCCCAGTTGACTTTCAGCTGGACCCCACTCGCCGCCCCAGTGCGATTATGTTGATTAATGGCAGCGTGTTAGCCCGTGGCGGTGCTCCTAATGCAGCTCCATCCAACACCTACGACTTAGTTTCGCCCGAAGGAGCAGAGAAGGGGCTGATTTTAGCGACCAATCTACCGGCTTATATCAGAGCGGATGATAACGATAGTAACTCTTCGTTAGCTGTTGAAGGATTTAACCTGCACCAATCTCCTAGTGGTGCAACGGTCATTGAAGAGTTTGATGACCTGATCTTGGCAGACCAAAATCCCACTTGGAGTCGAGATGATTTTTATGGTCGTACTAGCCTCGATTCTAACTTTGCCTGTCGTGCTGGTGACACCAGGATCAACTGTACTGGAGGAGGTGACTTATGGCGATCGGCAACGGTTTTGGCAGATTCGGTGACGTTGCTGTCGAATAATTTCCGATTGGGTTATCGGAATGAGGGAGACTACGATTTGAGAAATAATATCGGTGATTCTGTTTCTACGGCTCGCCTAAACAGTGGTTTTGTCAATAACAATTTTGTTACCAGTCGTGACTTCCAAGATGCTGACTATAGTGCGACGGGAACTAATCTCCATCCTGGACTTACGCCAGATCCAAATTTGTCGAGTTCTTACTTCAACAACTTTGTCACGCCGATTCAACGACGGATTCAAACCCATGAGTATTTGATGGAAGTCTGTACAAAGCTTGTCGTTTCGGACTGCGGACCCGATGACTGGTCGATTGATGGTGCGGGAGCCAAGTCCTCAGATCATATTGGTGATAATTTTGATACTGACTATGGCACTGCCGCTAATATTGGTGATCTATTCGCAGCAGGAAGCACAGCTCAACCGACAATTCCAGCTTTACAACGTTATCCCCGACGGGTGGCTTTCGAGCGAAACTCATTATCTAACGTACTTCTTCCAACTAGTGGGAATCCAGTTCCTTTAGGAATAGACAGTAGTGGTAACGTAGCGAAATTTCCTTACGATGGTACCAATACATTCCCCAGGACTGCACCTAATGCCCTCTGGTTCAAGGGAAGTAATAATTCTAGTACCCCAACAGCAGCTCCGGCTTTCAATCCAACAGATAAAGCACTCTATATTCAAAGCCCAGCTACTGGAACCGCTCAACCCCTTTTAGCGCCAGTTCTGCAACTTCAAACTCCAACCGGAACGGTGGCCAGTCCTACTGCTAGAGTTCAGGGCGACGTTGCTCAAGAGACCTATTGGCAGCAAAGAGCCGTTGATACAACAGCCAATCTGGTCTTTGCTGGCGGTGATCCTCCCATTGGAGCCAGTCGAGGTGAGGAAAATGGCGGTTTAGTTAACTTTGTCCGTGCGATAGAAAACTGGACAGATCCAGCAGCTCCTGGCAACCCAACTAATCCCAAAATTGCCCGCATCAGTGGTTCATTTATTCAGTTCAAACACAGCGCCTACGCCACTGCTCCATTTGAACATTTACGCAACCTCGGAGCAGCGGGGATTTTTGGCTACGTGCAAGAATATCGCGCTCAGTCTCCAACTCGCCCTTACTACCTAGAACCTCAGCGGGAATGGGGATTTGATGTAGGCTTACTCTCCCAGCTTCCTGACTTATTTGCCCAACGATTCACTGCAGATGCGGCGGGAGATCCAGACGAGTTCTATCGGGAGGTGGGACGTAACGATCCCTGGGTGCAAGCGTTAATGTGCGCGAAGGTGGCTAGCGATAATGTCGGAGATATAGGTGCCACTTATCGGGTTAACGCCAACGCCATTCCCGATTCGCAACGCCCATCAAACTGCCTAACCGGTAACTATCCTCCAAATACCTAACGCCTAAAACCATGCTCACGGTCAAACCGCTCAATCAACCAAGGAAAAAAGTTGGCAGCCCCGGGGGAACGCCCCCGACGCTGCAACCACCTGCTGGCGAATCAGGTTTTACCATCATTGAGTCATTGATGGCGCTGATGGTTGTGGTGATTTTAATGGTGGGACTCTCGCCAATTCTCGTCATGGCAACAGCGGCGCGAGTCCAAGCTAGACGGGTAGAACTCGCCACCCAAGCCGCGAAAACCTATATTGATGGGGTAACGGCTGGCGCGATTAACCCCCCTAACCACATTGTGGTGCTAGCTGAAAATAACTCAGGTAGCTTCTCGTCCAAACGCACCGATTTATCGGATGTTAGCGCCCCCGCCCTTTCAGCTTTCTCCTCTTGCGCCAGTGGCACTTACTGCTCCCAAAATTCCACACCCAGCGCTTCAGGCGCAAGCTTGTACTGTGTGGACATAGATGGCGATGGCGACTGCACGGCAAGTAGCCCCAATGATCTAATCGTTCAGGGCTTCCGCAGTGTACCCAGTGCCTTAGATACCAATCCTAACCAAGGGTATATTCTGGGTGTGCGAGTGTATAGAGCCTACGCCTTTCATGATAGTGGCGCTCTCGAAACTCAGAGTACAAGTGGTGGCAAACAGGCAATTTTTGTAGGAACACTGGGCGACTATAAAGCCCCCCTGATGGAAATCACCACGGAAATCAGTAGTGGTCAAACTGAGTTCCAGGATTATTGTCAACGTTTTGGGGGTTGTCAGTAACAAATGGCGTCAGCTTTGTCAGCCAAGGGAGAAACCATCCTATGCTTAAATCGATTTTCAACCATCAACTCAAGTCCAAGCGTGGCAATCCGCCCCGGCGAAATAGCGGCTTCACACTGATTGAACTGCTTGTCGCCATGATCATAGCGGCTTTGGTGATTACACCCCTGCTAGGATTGATGATTAATATTCTCAGCACAGACCGCAACGAACAAGCCAAGGCAACTTCAGAGCAACAAATCAAAGACGCCCTAGATTATATTGCTGCTGATCTCAAACAGGCAATCTATATCTACGATCACAGTGGGTTGAGTCAAATCCATAATTCTGACCCCACCATTGAACAAGACGGCACTATTGACTCTGGCATTAACGACCAAATTCCACCGATAGCTGATGCTACGGGTTGTACCGATGATACCCAATGCATCCCAGTTTTGGTCTTTTGGAAACGCGAGTATAAATCAGCCGTCGTTCCGGTGGGAAGTAATAATGTTAACATCTGTAGTACTGATCCGGATCAGTGTAATGATGCCTTTGTCTATTCCCTCGTCGGCTACTATCTAATTACCACCCCTGACCAAACCTGGTCAAATACGGCTCGGATCGGTCGGTTTGAAGTCAGCGGTTCGATAACCCGACCCAATCCATCAAATCCAACTACCACCGAAATAATTGTTGCTGGTGATGCTGGTTTTGACTCGTTTGACCTGAGTTTATCGGGGACTCTTAAACAGAAAATGAACCAATGGACAAAGGACACCCCCGATTTTGGTTCAACAACTCAGGTATTAGTGGATTACATCGACAAAACCGCAAACGTTCCCCCAGGAGTCCCATCGGGAACTACCCTGGATAACGCCTTTTGTCAAGGACAACTGAACTCCACCCAGGCTCAACTGGTTCCCCAAAACACCAACATCGAAAACTTCTATGCCTGTGTCGATTCGGGTCAAAATATAGCCAAAATCTATCTCAGAGGGAATGCTTTGGCAAGGATTCAGCCAACGGATAACGAGTATACAGCCAGTCGCTCCACATTTTTCCCCAGCGCCAATATCGTTGTTGAAGCACGGGGATTCCTCAACGCTGACTAAACATCACCTTATTGAAGAAGGAGGACATCTTATGCGACAGCCAGTTTCACTCAAGCGTTGGCTGAGGTTGAAGACAACTCAAACGGCGACTAACTCTCAGTTAACTGACAACTCCAACTCTGGATTTACCCTGATAGAGATGATCGCGGTTGTGCTGATTATCGCCGCCTTAAGTGCAATTATCGCTCCGGGTTGGCTCGCCTTTGTCAACCGTCAACGGGTGGCGAAAGTCAATGATGGAATTTGGACGGCGCTACAGGAGGCGCAACGGGAAGCGAAACGCACCAAGCGCAGTTACAATGTGAGTTTCAGACAAAATGTCGATGTACCCGAAGTTGCCGTTTATCAAGCCGAAGATGACGAAGGCACTGCTATTAGTCTAAATTCTACCAGCAACGCTTGGCAACCGTTAAGTCAGGACTTGGAGATTAAAGACGGTCAAGTTATTTTATGTTCTAATCTTGACCAAGCCAATACTAGCACTAATGCTGGCTCAATAAGCTGTAACTTGAGTGCTCCACGAACCATTACCTTTAATTATCAAGGGAATCTAGAAGACGACGCCAATTTAGGCAGTACCGCTCCCAACGTCTTAGCTGTAACGGTGGCAATCCCTAATTCCACTAATCAAGCCATTCCGGCTACGGCTCGTTGTGTCACCGTCAAAACCTTGATTGGGTCTATGGAAATTGGTAAAGGTGAATATAATGCCACATCCAACCCCCAAGGTTGCCCCTTGTAAGACGATAAGGGGTTTTGCCTAAATTGCTGTATAGTTGATAACAAATTTGGGCAAGATTTCAGCGGCTATATCCAGGAAAATACCG
>CAKZMA010001243.1 GCA_937127375.1 uncultured Coleofasciculus sp.
AGCGAGTATGACAAATGACGAATGACGAATGACAAATGACAAATGACAAATGACATAAGTTAGACCCCATCAGTTTGAATGTAAAGAAGAAACGATGACTAATGCGAGCCAAAAACAAACCGAAAACCGCCCCAGTAAAAAAGCTGGGAAACGTTTAGCAATTGGAATAGGATTATTGGTTACACTTTTCGCGTGGATTGTAGATTTGCCTAGCGCGATCGCACAGGAGAATAGCGTCAACTATACGCTTACTGAATTACACTATCGAGATTTTTCCCATCAAAATTTAGAGGGAACCTCGTTTGCTGGTGCAGATCTACGCGGTGCCTCTTTTCGAGAAGCTTCTCTTCAAGGATCAATTCTCACCAAAGCGGCGTTTTTTGAGGCGGATTTAACTGGAGCTAACCTGTCCGAGACTTTAGCCGATCGAGTTGTCTTTGACGGCGCTAATTTAACCAATGCTATTTTTACTGATGCTATTGCCAGTCGTAGCCGCTTTTTTGATACCACAATTACAGGGGCTGATTTTTCCGGTGCAATCCTTGACACTTATCAAATATCGTTAATGTGTCAACGGGCAGATGGCGTTAATCCCGTCACCGGTGTTTCCACGCGGGATAGTTTAGGGTGTCGTTAGTTAGGGGCTGCTGAATAACTGTTGTGGTAAGGGGGAGTTGGGGGAGCTGGGGAAGCTGGGAGAGCTGGGGGAGCAAGGGTACATTTTTCCTGAGCAAGGTGATGCCATACTTATGAAGGATGCTACGCCAAGGTTTATTACTGGTACACCTAAACCTTCAAAGATTTTGTCTATTGAAAAACAACAGCAACGTTTATATTTCTGCCAGTAATTTCCTCGGCTGACACAATTGGTTTTAGAGTTGCGCTGACTTACCTCACACCTTTGAGTCGCATGGCTCCGTGTCTTTTAGTTGAGGAAATATGAACAATACAGTTAATCGTTGCTGTTGTTTGTTGACGAGACAGATATTCAGGTATACAGATGGTTTGACCTCGTTATCGTTCAATATTGGAGTTACACTAGACTAGACTCGGTTATCTGTCAGGGAAGCTTTATGGCTTCACTTTCTAACTTTACTCCGTTCTGGTTTTTGTGGACTAGCAATGATACAGAAATTTGTTTATTGAAAAATAAGGTAATAAATCGATATAAGAGTTTACGGATAATCCAACTCTTACCTAATACCAAGTTGCGTTCTATCATGTCTAGGAACAGCGTTGCGTGAAGCTTTCGCTATAGCGAGGAACGAGATACGCGAATCTGGACAGATGCTTCGCCTCACTCCGTTTCACTGCGTTTTGCTCAGCATGACAGATTCTACCTTAGACTGCAACTTGGTATAAATCCCTCCAGAGAACCCGAAGTACGATAGCTTACGCTGTTATGCCTTTAAATTGGGTATTAGTAGCGAGCAAGATGTATTAGTAGCGAGCAAGATGTATTAGTAGCGAGC
>CAKZMA010001244.1 GCA_937127375.1 uncultured Coleofasciculus sp.
AGGAGAAGTTATGCGATCGCGCACTAAGCGAGTTTTGCCCTGATCATTGGCATAGACTAACTCTAAAGAGCCTTGCCATTCTGTTTGGGGATGAGACATTCAGCTTCACGACGAGCAAGCGTTAATCAGAATCATACAAGCGATCGCGCACCGATCTGGGGCAGCAAGGCGGTAATTGGGTTGTGATTTTGGTCTTGTTAGTGTAGTATCTGCTTATTGGAGTAATAAAACTCATTGTGGTGTAGTATTTCTTTTTATATTTTTATATCGCCTTATACTTATAGGATTTGCTTGGGCAATGCCATGAAGCCAACCCTTGAGAAAAATGCTCTTGTAAAAGCGAGATTTTATTAATACCTGATGTGAAGAATCAAATAACGCACTCGTCCAAAAATTTTCCCGAAAATTACACTAACTTTTCCACATTGGTGGAACTGTTGCGCTACAGAAGCGCTACACAGCAAGAGCGAACGGCTTTCACGTTTCTAGGAGACGGGAAAACCGAGTTAGCGAGTTTAACCTATCAAGAATTAGATCGGTGCAGTTGTGCGATCGCGCAAGCACTAAGG
Organism: uncultured Coleofasciculus sp.; assembly: GCA_937127375.1. Lineage (GTDB taxonomy): Bacteria > Cyanobacteriota > Cyanobacteriia > Cyanobacteriales > Coleofasciculaceae > Coleofasciculus. Next base: position 570 of record CAKZMA010001244.1, read on the forward strand.
CGTTACTTGTCCACACAGCCACAGTGTACAGATACTGCTGGTGCGAGGGCGTTGCTGCTGTATCCACCGGGGTTGGAATTCATTGCGGCTTTCTTTGGCTGTTTGTATGCCGGAGTTGTCGCGGTTCCCGCTTATCCACCCAAGCGCAATCAGAATCTGTTGCGGTTGCAGGCGATCGCCAAAGATGCTCAAGCTCAAGTCGCACTTACCACGACATCATTATTGGGGACGATCAAACGTCAGTTTGAGCAGAACTCAGAATTGACAAAGCTGAACTGTCTGACTACCGACACCCTGGTTGAGCGTGAAAATTTTACTCCTGATCCAGCCACACCAGAAACTCTGGCTTTTCTTCAATACACTTCGGGTTCGACGGGAACACCCAAGGGTGTGATGGTGAGTCATGGCAACCTGATGCGTAATTCCGAGTATATGCACCCGATTTGGGGGTTCAGTTCAGAAAGCGTCATGGTAACCTGGTTGCCGACGTTCCATGATATGGGATTGATTTATGGAATTCTCCAGCCCTTGTATCATGGGTTTCCCTGTTACTTGATGTCACCGACTTCCTTTCTGCAAAAACCGATTGGCTGGCTTGAGGCAATTTCCCACTACAAAGCCACTCATAGTGCTGCTCCTAATTTTGCCTATGATCTTTGTGTTCGCAAGATCACTCCTGAACAACGCGCCACCCTGGATTTGAGTAGCTGGCAGATGACATTAAACGCCGCCGAACCTGTCAGAGCAGACACCCTCAAACGCTTTACCGAAGCGTTTAAACCCTGCGGTTTTGAGCTAGCCACCTTTTGTCCCGGTTACGGTTTAGCTGAAGCGACGTTATTCGTGGCTGCAGTGCAACACCAAAAAGTGCCGAGGTTTTACACAGTTCAGGCAGAAGCACTAGCACAGAATCAGGTAATAGACGGCAAAAGTGAGGAGAAAGTACAAACTTTTGTAAGTAACGGACAGCCGGGAATTGATATCAAAGTCGTCATTGTCCATCCCGAATCATTCACTCAATGTTTGCCAGGAGAGGTGGGCGAAATTTGGGTTTCTGGCTCTGGTGTTGCTCAAGGATACTGGCAGCGAACCGAGGAAACCCAGCAAACTTTTGGGGCTTATTTGGCAGATAGTAAAGTCGGACCATTTCTGCGGACGGGAGATTTGGGATTCATCAAAGATGGTGAGTTATTTATCACAGGGCGACTTAAGGATGTGATCATCATTCGGGGTCAAAACCACTATCCTCAAGATATTGAATCCATCGTGGAACAGAGCCACCCAGCACTCCGGCTGGGTTGTGGGGCAGCTTTTACAGTGGAAGTCAACAAAGAAGAGCGCCTCGTCGTCGTTCAGGAAGTCGAGCGTACCTGGCGGCGGAATTTGGATGTGGAGAAGGTGGTGAGAGCGATACGCAAGGCTGTTGTGCAGCAGCATGATTTGCATGTTTATGCAATAGCACTGATTAAAACAGGAAGTATTCCCAAGACATCGAGTGGCAAGATTCAGCGCCGTGCTTGTCGGGTAAAGTTTTTAGAGGGTACTTTAGATGTTTTGGCGTCAAGTCATGGACATAGAGAATTACCAAAACCGGATGGCGTAAGCGACAAGTCACTTACTAAAGTTGATTCATCTTAGCTGGGTTGTTTTTGACTTTAAGATGGCAGGGTTTCGCACTTAAGTGATTGGTTTAAATAAAAAAGGAGTCAATTGACCCAATGCGTACAGAAGCAGAAAATAACAAAAAAGCCCTCTCGGTCACGGAAATTCAAAACTGGTTAGTTTCTTATATGGCCGAACTCATGGACGTTGATCACGATGAGATTGATATTAAGGTTCCATTCGATGAATACGGGCTAGATTCTTCAATGTCAGTAACCATGGTCGCTGACTTAGAGGTATGGCTAGGACGTACTCTCGATCCTACCCTAATCTATGATTACCCAACCCTGGAAAAGTTAGCTCGGCACGTCAGCCAGGTTTGAGCGTTTGGTAAACTAACCGTTAGTATCAAGTAGTGTTTTGATTGAGATTTAAAATTAAACCTAATGAAAGAACAGATCATGATGGATAATACCCAAGTATCTGATACCAAAAAGCAACCGTCCAGTAAGGCGAGAAAGCGTCATCTCAAAGTCAATGAAATCAACTATAGCAACAACCTTGAGTCTGACTACACCGAAAAAATAGAAGCGCTGGAAAAAAGCTTTGATTATGATAGCAACAGCACTTGTTATTGGAGTAAACCAGAACTGTCAATTTTCTATGGTACTCCACTTTATCAAGGGGCTTCCGAAGCCCAAAAGCTGGCTCTCAATCACTTGTACTGGGTTGCCAATTATGACCATACCGCTGCTTCTGAAGCGAGTACCGTACATTATAATCAAGTCACCGCAGGCGTTTTTTCCCAAATTAGTGATAGCTATGAAGCACTGTGCTTAAATCTGAAGCACGAAGCCGAGCAAGAAAAATTCCACATTCACGCTTTTCAAAACATTGGTCATAAAACAAAAACAGCGTTGTTGGGAAAGCGAGTTATGGGTATTAAACTGAATAAAAATTCTCGTTACAAAAAAAGTGGACAGCTAAAATTAGTTGCCAAATTGCCAGAGGGTGTTAAATCCAGTTTAGGTTCATCAAATTTCCAATATAATAGTTTGCGCTACTTAAGCAAACTGATGCTGAACAGCGAAACCTATCGTTACTCTCAATATTTGCAGGATTTCGACAAAAAAGGAGAGCCTTTAACGGCTATAAAGAAAGGTTATGTTGGCGTAGCTATACCCCAGAATTTGGTACAGTTTTTCACCTTTTGTTGGGGGAGTTCGCCTTTCCTAGCCTGCCAGTATTATGCCTACCGCTATGCGGGAAATGCCGTTTTAAAAAACTACGAGTATGAATACTCAGAGTATTTCAGGAAATTAGAAAAAGATGGCAAATGTACTTCAGTTCCACAAACCGTTTCCCATTATCATTTTTTAGATGAATCTTTCCATACCACAACTTCACAGCTAATTGCTCGAGATATGTACAAAGACTTTGGTAAGCCAACAACTAGTGAGCAAGTCATTGCTAACGTTATATTTTACTTGATGCAAAGTGGCTTTTTAGGGGGGCTTCCGGGTGGTTTAATTGGTTCATTCGTTGATGAATCCTTAATCATGCCTCTGTATTATAGAATCCTACGCTCTCCAGTATTTGATATGTCTGCCCAAGACGCGCTCCACTGGATGGAAAAGTGTTTGTGCCATGAACATGAAGGGTTTCATCTGCAAACTAAGTATCATCAACGAGCCATGAAAAATATTGGTCAGCTTGCCAGTAGTCTTGACTACTTGTGGCCCATAAACCGCGAAATGCGAATTATGGCTTCAGGAGGCTCGATTAGTAAGGCGATCGCAAATAATGTCAAGGCACTCAAGCAATTCTCCAAGATAGCGGTTGTATAAGTAGAAGTTCTAAATGGAACCCATAGCAATTGTAGGCATTGGTTGTCGCTTTCCAGGAGCTAACGACCCAGAAGCGTTCTGGCAGTTGTTGCGTGAAGGAGTGGATGCGATCGCAGAAGTTCCCTCCCAGCGATGGAATATTGATAGGTTTTATGATTCCCACCCCGCCACACCCGGAAAAATGTATACTCGCTGGGGGGGATTTTTAGACCAAGTTGATCAATTCGATCCCAGCTTCTTCAAAATTTCACCCCGCGAGGCACAGTACCTAGATCCCCAGCAAAGACTTCTTTTAGAAGTTGCCTGGGAAGCGTTAGAAAATGCCGCCATTGTTCCCGAAAACTTAGCAGGCAGCCAAACTGGTGTGTTTATCGGCATTGGGAACTTTGAATACCACAGATTAATATACAACGATTTATCCAGCATCAACGCCTACAGTAGCACGGGAACCAGTCTCTCCATTACTGCCAACCGTCTATCTTACCTGTTGGATCTGCAAGGTCCAAGTATGGCAGTCGATACAGCTTGCTCTTCATCCCTAGTCGCTGTTCACCTAGCTTGCCAGAGTTTACAAAACCAGGAGTCTAACCTCTGCTTAGTCGGCGGGGTGAACCTGATATTGTCTCCAGAACCGACGATCGCCTTTTCTCAAACCCGAATGATGTCAGCCGACGGGCGCTGCAAAACCTTTGATGCTAGCGCTGATGGATATGTTCGGGGAGAGGGGTGTGCGGTAATCGTTCTCAAGCGTCTGAGCAATGCACTGGAGGATGGAGACAGGATACTGGCAATTATTAGAGGTTCGGCGGTTAACCAAGATGGATTGAGCAATGGTATCACAGCCCCCAATAGTCCGGCTCAGCAGGCAGTTATCCGCCAAGCCTTAAAAAATGCCCAGGTGCAACCCGCGCAAATTAGCTATGTTGAAGCCCATGGTACAGGCACATCCTTGGGAGATCCAATTGAGATGAAATCTCTCAAAGCTGTGCTGAGTCAGGGGCGTTCCACTGCTCAACCCTGTTGGATCGGGTCAGTTAAAACCAATATCGGTCATTTAGAAGCAGCGGCTGGAATTGTCGGGTTGATCAAGGTTGTTCTGTCTTTACACCATCAAGAAATTCCCCCCCATCTGCATCTGAAGAAACTGAATCCCTACATTTCTTTAGCCGGGACACCATTTGCCATTCCTACTCAGCGCCAGCCTTGGTCTATTGGCACAGCACCCAGATTAGCAGGCATCAGTTCCTTTGGTTTCGGCGGCACGAATAGTCATGTGATTGTAGAAGAAGCGCCAGTAGAAAGTCAAAAGGCAAAAGGCAAAAGGCAAAAGCAAGAAGTAATTGAACGCTCCGTGCATCTTCTTACTCTGTCGGCGAAGAATGAGGCGGCGCTGCAACAGTTAGCACAGCGTTATCAAGATTTCTTGATCGCTCATCCGCAAGTATCACTGGCAGATGTTTGCTTTACCGCGAATACAGGGCGATCGCATTTTACCCACCGCCTTGCTCTAGTCGCACAATCAACCCAACAGTTGCGCGAACAACTTAATGCTTTCGCCACTGGAAAGGAAACGGCGGGTAATGTCAGCGGACAAATACGCAGTAGGAAACTGCCGAAGATAGTATTTTTATTCACAGGGCAGGGTTCTCAGTATGTTGGTATGGGACGCGAACTCTATCAAACCCAGCCCACTTTCCGAAAAACCCTCGACTACTGTGCTGAAATTCTACATCCCTATCTGGAAAAGCCTCTACTGAGTGTCCTGTATCCTGAACCTGGTGACACATCCCCTCTGGATGAAACTGCCTACGCCCAACCCGCCTTGTTTGCCCTAGAATATGCCCTCGTTGAATTGTGGAAATCCTGGGGCGTCGAACCCTCAGCCGTTATGGGTCATAGTGTCGGTGAATATGTAGCTGCCTGTGTGGCTGGGGTATTTAGCTTAGAAGATGGCTTGAGGTTGATGCAACAGCGGGGGCGTTTAATGCAATCCTTGTCGCCCGATGGGGAAATGGTGGCAGTATTTGCTGATTATGCCCAAGTTAAAGATGCCATTCAACCCTATGCTCAACAGGTGGCAATTGCCGCGATGAACGGGGCTGAAACTCTTGTGATTTCTGGAGAGCGTCAGGCAGTGGGAGACGCGATCGCAATTCTATCAGCAGCCGGTGTGAAGACGAAACGGTTGAACGTCTCCCGTGCTTTTCATTCCCCGTTAATGGAATCCATACTGGCAGAGTTTGAGCAGGTGGCGAGAGACATTACCTACTCATCTGCCCAAATCAAGGTCATTTCTAATCTGACGGGGGAAGTCGCCACCGATGAAATCGCTACCCCTGACTATTGGTGTCGCCATATTCGGCAGCCTGTCCAATTTGCGGCGGGTATGGAAACGATTTATCGTGACGGTTATCAGCTTTTTCTCGAATGTGGCCCCCAGCCAACGTTACTGGGGATGGGACGCCGCTGCTTGCCCGAATCGGCAGGACATTGGCTACCTAGCTTGCGTCAAGGGCAATCAGATTGGCAGCAAATGCTCCAGAGTTGTGCCATGTTGTATGTGAATGGGATGCCGATAGATTGGTCAGGTTTTCACCGGGATTATGCCCATCGTCGTCTCCAACTACCGACCTATCCATTCCAGCGATCGCGCTTCTGGTTTGAGAGGATAGCTGATCAACCCCGCCAGGAGAAGCCAGAAGCCTGCCAACGTTGGCAAACTGTAGTAGCTGGGAGTACCGACCAAGCCCAAACCGGACCGTTTGATTTGGAACTCCACACCTATCAAGCCAAGTTAGAGTCATACGACTCCCTGACAACGGCTTATGTTCTCACTGCATGGCAAAACTTAGGCATTTATCGCCAAGCTGGGGAACGGCATTCCGTAGAAACGTTATTACGTGAATTCAATATCTTACCAACCTATAGAAAACTTCTATCCAAATGGCTGGAGCGATTGGTAACAGAAGGCATATTGCAGCAAAACGAGCAAGTCTTTGTCAATCAAAAGTCGCTGCCTACAGCATCAGTTGATTCTTGTTTGTTTCAGGCACGAGAGTCATCAACAAATGCTCCACAGCTAATCAATCTTATCCAGCGCTGTGGGGAAAACCTTGCCGACGTTTTGATCGGGAAGGTCAAGCCTTTAGAATTGATATTTCCTGGTGGTTCCCCGGAAATCACCAACTACCTGTATCAGCAATCACCAGAGGCTCGCTATTTCAACGGTATTGCCAGGAGCGTGATTGAGGCTGTCGTCAAAAGCCAGCCTCAAGCCAAGTCGCTGCGGATTCTGGAAGTTGGAGCCGGAACCGGGGGCACTACTGGCTCCTTGCTGCCAATTCTGCCCAAAGAGCGAACCAGCTATTGGTTCACTGATGTGTCAAACCTTTTCCTGGAGAGAGCCAAGCAGAAATTCAAGACGTATCCCTTTGTCCGATATAGTCTGCTGGATATCGAGCAGAACCCTGAAACTCAAGGCTACCCCCTGCACAGTTTCGATGTGGTTGTGGCTGTTAACGTGTTGCACGCAACTCGTAATATCGAAGAAACCCTGGAAAATGTGCGATCGCTACTCGCACCGGATGGCTTACTGCTGATTATAGAAGTCACGAATCCTCCATCTTGGTTGGACATTACCTTTGGATTGACCGAGGGTTGGCAGGGGTTTGAGGACAGGCGAGGGAACAATCCACTTTTATCCCAGGCACAGTGGGAGTCGGTTTTGGGTGATTGTGGATTTGAGCGGGTGTTGAGCTTACCGAGTTCCGGCTCACCGACAGAAATTCTGGGTCAACACGTCTTGATTGCCCAGTCTGAGCGATTGACACAAGAGGCAACAGACTCTGATCAAATAGAGACTCTGCCGCAGTCAGAGCCGGCTGTCAGGGAAGTTGAGGAGAGTCCCCGGAGCGATCGCCTTGTCGCGGCACCACCTGATCATTTACAGCAGAGCTGGGAGTATCGGCTTCATGATAAAGTAGCCAGTATTTTGGGACTTTCTCTATCTGAGCTAAATATTGATACTTCACTAACCCATCTCGGATTTGACTCCTTGATGGCAGTTGAACTAACGAATTGGATGACTAAAGAATTGGGGGTAAACATACCTGTGGTTAGCTTCCCAGCTGGTGCCAACATTACTCAACTCACTAATCAAGTGAGAGAGACTCTTGCTGACACCGCCACCAGCAAACCCCCTGAATGCCAGCCCTACCCCTGCTTAATTCCCCTTCAGCCTCAAGGCAGCAAACCACCGTTCTTTTGCGTCCATCCCATTGCCGGAGTGGTTTTCCCGTATTATGAGTTAACCAGTCTTCTGGGCGAGGATCAACCCGTTTACGGGCTGCAATCATTTAGTCTGGCTGGGGAAGGGAAACCCTTAACCCGGATTGAGGATATGGCAGCACACTACATTAAAGCCATACGAACCGTTCAACCCCAGGGACCATACATTTTAGGCGGTTGGTCTTTTGGCGCTTATGTCGCGTTTGAAATGGCTCAACAATTACAACAGAATGGTCAAACTGTTGCCCTACTAGCGGTGATAGATACGCCTCGACTCTCAGGGAATAAAACCGCGAATGTTATGATGTTGTCCAAAACATTTATTACTGTATCGTTACGATATATAGGTCCCTATGTTTACGATTATTTTTATCTGTCAAATGCTGCCAATTCGTCTAAAAAAGCCGCCAAAAATGGGAGTTGGGCTATGAAGAGAGTTGCGGCGATGCTGAAATCACCAGCCGTGGCGAACGTTGTCCTTCAAGAGTCAAAAATTATTCAGCTTCAACAGCCAATTTTGCGCCACCTACTCCCTGTCCTCTGGGCTAATAGCAAAGCATTAGTCAACTATGTTCCGAAAGTCTATCCGGGCAAAATCACCCTGTTTCAGAGTAGCAAACCCTGGGTAGCCAGTCCGCCAGATAGGGGTTGGGGCTGGAAAGATTTAAGTCTCAAAGGTGTAAAGATTTGTCAAATTTCCGGTCATCACCTAAATTGTTTAAGGATGCCTCATGTTAAAGTGGTTGCTGAACAATTAGCCAACTGTATCGAGCAAGTTTCAAAATAAACATTAGTGGAGAACGTTAACGCAATGAATAAACCCAATCAATTTATAGGAACTTGGCGATTGATATCATGCGAAATTAGGGATTCAGAGGGTCAGGTCAGCTACCCATTTGGAGAAGATGCCCTTGGCTTCCTGATTTACACGGATGATGGATACATGTCTGGAACCCTGATGAGAGCCAACCGTCCACACTTTGCCGTAGGAGATGTTCTGGGAGGAACACTAGAGGAACAGGCAATGGCAACTCAGACTTACCTCGCCTATTGCGGTCGGTATGAGATTCAAGATAACAAAGTGATTCATCATGTTGAAAGCAGCCTATTTCCTAATTGGGTTGGTGTAGATCAAGCCCGCTTCTTTGAATTTAAGGAAGGCAAGTTGGTATTAAGTACACCTCAGATTTTAGCCAGTGGCAAGGAATCTGTTGGTTACCTAATCTGGGAGCATGTTTGAAGTCAAATGATTACGAATACTTTTTTAAGGAGATCAGTGACAAATGACTAGACCCTTACAGATCCGTCCCGGATTTGACTTTGATGAAGCGATATTAATGGCTCAGTTTACAAAGCAAGTCTACGAACTTTTCCAGTATGATGATGGAAGTATTGAAGACACAGAACTCAAAGAAATCTACAACTCTATTCACCGAAATCAAGGCTGGACGTTTGTCCACAGCATCCGCAACGATCAAACAAATGTCCGAGGATTTATCCTCAAAAACCCTGGAGCTAATCAGTATGTGTTAGTTTTTCGAGGTTCCATCGTCACGGATAGAGGGAGTTTAGAACTCACGGATCTTCTAATTAGCGACACAAACTGGGAATTAGTCAGCTACGGTGCTATGGCTGATCCGAGAATTAAAGTATCGGAAGGATTTTTTGAAGCCTTTGAATCGGTCTCAGATCAGGTCGAAATTTTCTTTAAGACTTTACTGGGGCGGCTCACCAAAAGAGACTTTATTCGCCTTGAAGGGTTGACTCCCGAAAGGCAATTTGCCTGCGCGATGGCGATGGCTGATGCTGGGTCAATTCGACTTAGTAATGAGTTTGAGCAGCAAGCTAGAACGTTAATACTCAACGTTGTTGCCGATGGGGAAATTGGCAATAATGAGGAATTGATAGAAGTTTTAGAATTTAAGAAACAGAATTTATTAGCCCTGGAAACCTTGAGTGAGCCAGTAGACGTTTACGTGACGGGTCATAGTTTGGGTGGGTGTTTAGCCAACCTTGGTGCCTTGGCGCTGCGGCGTTACTTTGGTTCAATGGTTGATTCAGGACTGGCAATAAAAGTTTACACGATTGGGGCGCCCAAGATAGGCAATCAGAACTTTGTCAACTATTACAATGAACAAATTGGTGCAGGGTTGAGCCATCGCGTGGAAAACCTATTGGATGTTATGGGACCTGTACTCCCTCCTTCACCGCCTTTCCCTTTAAATGTTTTGGCTCCCAACGGTTTGCGAATTGGCAATTTTTCTCTAGCTAATTATGCAGCCGTAGGGGAAGTGCATACTTTAATTGGCTTGGGATCTCAGAATGTCTCCCTGGATTTTGGCGGTGCGATAGAATTCTTGGGTGGTATTCCTTTTCCCCACAGCTTCGATGCCTATATTCAGTTGCTCAAAGAAGACAAGCAGCGCTGGCATCAATTCTCTCTACCAATCAAGAATATCCTGTCTCCGTTTTTCAAGGAACTGCTGCAAGAGCAAGTTGAAGAAATCGCCGACCGTTTTAAGGTTTCAAATCAAGCTTTAGCAGACCAAATTATAGAGTCAATACACAGTCTTAAGAATGGGCAAGGAATTGCTCAAGATTCTAAGGAATCAGAGATTGATATGAGCAGGGATTCGGTGAAGTAGGGCTGGCTGCATAAAGCCAAAATCCTTAGCCATCAATCCTTTGAGGTGTATGGATAGTTTTTGTTCTACCAAGCCTATAGTGGAGATAATGCCTGAAAGTAGAGACGTTGCATGCAACGTCTCTACAATGGTGCCGAAAGTCCTAATCGAT
>CAKZMA010001245.1 GCA_937127375.1 uncultured Coleofasciculus sp.
TGGTCAAGTTTGTCATTTTTTTGTTCAGCTTTCCATGGGTTGCAGATGAAGTCCCGATCAACCCATGAACAAATGTAAAGCAAAGCGATCTTGATACAACCTTATCTGATGGTGGGGGTTTGGGGGAGTTGTAAGACCCACGCTGTAATCTGGAATTTTGTAGTTACCGTTACCTCCCATGACCTCCATTCAGTGACCATCCTTTTAAAGGTGGGGCGGTGAGGATGTCAATCTTAATCCGATAGAACAATGGAAAATCCTAGCAGAAACTACTGTAAAAGATTTTATGGGTTTTCTGGACTCACGTCGCTGTTACCCTAAAATGCCTGAATCCATTCTTTCACATCGTACTCTGTCCAAATTCCATTTTGCCAATAGGGGTCTGCCTCAATCAGTTGGCGCACAGTGGCTTCATTTTCAGCTTCATAAATAGCAAAAACTTTGGTCAAATCTTTGGTTGGACCAATCGTGATTAAAACGCCTGATTCTTTTTGTTGGGTCAAACCATCTAGATGCGCTTGGCGATGAGGAGCGCGTTTTTCTAATACGTCCTCACAGTAGCTTCCGTTACATAAAACTTACACAAATCTACCAATACCTGGTAAAGTTTGCTGTTTACTTCCTGCTTCATTCTGGCCGTGACGACACTTAACCAGTCCACAGGCTCTCCCCCACCTAACTGGCGGCTACTTCCAAATTAATGGAAGCGTTGAAATCTCGATCAATTTCCAATCCGCAGTTATCACACCGAAAAACCCGCTCAGATAAAGGCATTTCATCCTTGATGACATGACAACGAGAACAGGTTTTGGTTGAGGGATACCATTGGTCTACTACGACCAGTGTTGACCCGTACAACTTGCACTTGTACTCTAGCTGGCGTTTAAACTCATAAAAGCCCATGTCCTGGATAGCTTTTGCTAGCTTATGATTAGCCATCATCCCAGACACGTTTAAATTTTCTATCCCTATTCGGCTGTGGTTTTTGGCTAAATAGGATGTGAGCTTGTGCAACGTGTCCTTTCTGATGTTGGCTATTTTCCGGTGCAAACGAGCTATTTTGATTTGGGAAGACTTCCAGTTAGCCGAACCGATTTGCTTGTGGCGGTTTAACCATTGCAGGCGAGAGAGTTTCAACTCGTACTTTCGATAAGCTTTTGCCCCCTCTACTACAATCCCAGTAGACAAGACAGCTAATGCTTTTATACCAAGATCAACACCCACTACAGAGTGAGATTTGGGTCGGTTAACTGGCTCATGTTCCAGCTTAAAGCTGATGAACCATCGGTCTGCTGTCCTGGATATGGTGACGGACTTGGGCTGAAAACAGACGGGCAGCCGCTCATGGGTCCTCAACCAGCCAATAACCGGAACCCTGATTTTAAAATGCTCAAGTGCAATTGAGCCATCTAGGGTAAAGCTATCTCCCCGTCCTTTCTTCTTAAACCGAGGTGGCAATTTATTTTTCTTAAACGCATCTTTCCAGGCTTGAGCTAATTGCCTAAGCGCATACTGAGGGGCGCATTTACTCACTTCGTAATACCAAGGGCAAATGGGTTTAACCAGAGCTACCAACCACTTGTGCAAGTCAATCCCAGTAGGAAACTTGATTTTATCCTCTGGGTTGTCCCGATTGTGTAAGAGTATCTGTTTGGTTAAACCTAAACCCCAATTCCAAGCATGGCGAGAAACGCCAGCGTGTTTAGCTAGCGCCGTTCGCTGCTTGTTATTAAGTTTTAATTCGGTCTTAAAACCTAATAGCATTGGTTTAATCTACTTAATCGGTGTTATATTCGTATTGTACACGACCAAATCGAAAGTGTCAGGATGTCCAGAAAGAAAATCTACAACGAATCCAAACGCAAAGTTACTATGACATTGACCGAAACGGCTATTCGGTGGTTAGAGCAGGAAAAAGAAAGTATAGGCGCAAACAGCCTTAGTGATACGATTGAACGCATGGCGCGAAACAAAAAGGTGAAAAATTGCTAGAAAAATCTAGAAATTTCCGGCAAATAAGCCTTTTATCATTAACCCCACATTACGTATTTGGGCATAACAAGTCAACTGTTAACAAATGACAAAGGACAAATGACAAATGACAACTTAACTTCTCAGGCTAACGCCAAATTTTTCTAATAAGGCGTCTCGAACCTTCTGGTGGGCGGATTCCACTTCTTTGTCCTTCAGCGTGCGATCGCCTGCACGATAGATTAACCTGAACGCCAGACTCCGCTGTCCTTCTGGCACTCGTTCCCCGCGATATTCATCAAATAATTGCACCGATTCCAATAAGGTTCCGGCGGCTTGTTGGGTGGTGCGTTGAATCTCAGCGACTGAGATAGTATCGGGTACAAAGAAGGCAATATCTCTGTCGGCGGCTGGAAACGTGGAGTAG
>CAKZMA010001246.1 GCA_937127375.1 uncultured Coleofasciculus sp.
TTTCCCTGGGAAGCAAAAGTTTATGCTCTGGTTTAATTTTTTTTAATGGTAACATCAGCTACAACATTATCTATTGTTTAACCTTGTAGAGACGTTCCGGTGGAACGTCTCTTTCCTTTGCGGTGGTTGCTCCTATTTTTCTATAAACTGATATAATCTCAAACTATAGTCATTTTCGGTTGCATAGAATACAGGCTCAGGATTCATCGTTCATCGTTCATGGCAGCCTTACTAGGCAATAAACTCTGTATGTAGCATTTCCATAGTAAATGCGAAAACCTTACCCCTGCCAAACCCTGACTTTTCACGGGAAGTCTTAAAACCTGAGTCGGGGCGGGTTTAGTTAAATCCGGTTGCAACCGAAAAGATAGTGGTGAAACCCGCCCCTACACAATTCACACTCACGTTGCACCACATACCGTGAAACGTTAGCTCCCAAACCTTTCTATTAGCCAGGACAGGGGTAGCGTTAACCACTTATTTTTCTTTGCCAAAAAAGTATCCTGAACAACTTTATTTCGCCACTCATTCACAACTAATGAATACTCCAGCAGAAAAAGACTTAATCAACCGCTTCAAGTTAGAGTTTGATTCTCATACATATCGCCGCATCGAAGCCAAAGAACCCCAATGTTTTACGTTAACGGGTGTCGCGGCGGGAATTATGGCATTGCTGCATGGCGAAGGTACGGTTGAGGAACGGGTAGGAACTTATGCTTCGGAAGAAAGCCACTGTATTTGTTGTCAAGAAACATCTTGTAAATTTCAGGTTGAATTACTTTGAACTATTGTTTTAATGACTACGTTTATTAATTTGAAAAACCACTATTTAATAACTAACGTTTTAAACAGGAGCTAATATCATGAAGGATTGTCCTTTATATGCCGTTTATACAGGAGGGATGCTCATCTTAGATGACTCCCTAAAAATATTTTGAGAAAGCGAAAACTAGCAAACGCAAGTCTTACCAAGAGATTCAGCATTTATCATATTATCTACGTTATTTAAAAGTGGAGTGGGAGTAAGTCGGTAGAATAAAAGTTAACGGCTGAGAACTCGCTGCCATTGAGAAGCAAGCTACGATATTTGTTTATGTAAGGGTTTGAGCTTTATTTACATAACTTAATATAGTTGGGTTTATTTCCATCAACCTACTGAGTGAAGATGAACTCAATATACCTGAATTGACCTGAATTGACCTGAATTGACCTGAATTAGAACTAAAAATACTCAAACCATAAACCTCAGTTTTAATGAAATAAGTGATTTGAACTAAAGTATAATATTACTACTCCTGGTTGCCACTCAATTGCCTTGAAAAGGACTAGCTATAGATTCCTCATACACTCTGTATAAAATAACCGTAGGCTTTAATCATGTTGCCTTTAAACCAACCATCCTCTGCATCTGGAGTGCGAGTTGGTATCTTGCATTCCCAAACTGGCACAATGGCTCTGAGTGAGAGACCATTAATTGATGCAGCACTGATGGCGATCGCACAAATCAATCAAGCTGGAGGCGTGTTGGGTCAAACCATTGAGCCGCTTGTGGTTGACGGTGCGTCTGATCCAGCTGAATTTGCCCGCCAAGCCCAACAACTGATTCAATTTGAGGGCGTAACCACCGTTTTTGGCTGTTGGACTTCGGCTACCCGCAAAGCGGTTAAACCCGTAGTTGAGACGTTAAATGCTCTCCTCTGGTATCCTTTACAGTACGAGGGGTTAGAACAGTCTCCTAACATCTTTTATACAGGCGCTTGTCCGAATCAACAAGTGGAACCCGCCGTCAGTTGGTTACTATCTCACAAAGGAAAACGATTCTATCTGCTGGGTTCCGATTATGTGTTTCCCCGTACTTTAAATAAGATTATCACCTGCCAACTCAAGCAACAGGGTGGGGAAGTTGTTGGGGAAGACTATGTGGATTTGGCGGAGAAGGATTTTAGTGGCGCGATCGCACACATCCAGCAAACCCAGCCGGATGTTGTTTTCAATACCCTTAATGGACAAAGCAATCAATTTTTCTATCGTCAATACCGAGATGCTGGGATCACTGCTGATGACATTCCAATTCTGGCAGTAAGTGTGGCAGAAGTGGAACTGCAAACGATGGAGGATGCGGCGGTTGGACATTATGCCAGTTGGAGTTATTTCCAGAGTTTAAATACGCCGGAAAATAATCGGTTTGTGCAGGAATTTCAGGCGCGATATGGCACAAATCGAGTTACGTCTGATCCAATTGAAGCAGCTTATAGTCAAGTTTTTCTGTGGAAATTAGCCGTCGAATCTGCCCAATCCTTTGCCGTCGATCAGGTGCGGTTAGCCGCATACAATCAAAGTTTTGCCGCACCGGGGGGATTGATTCAAATTCAACCCAATCATCATCTGGGTAAACATTCCTATATTGGACAAGTTTTACCCGGTGGACAATTTCAGGTGATCCACAGGAGTCAAACACCGATTAAACCGCTTCCTTGGTTAGGAGTTGAAGAACTTAACTTTAATCAATCAGACTTGGTGATTGAAATGTTATCTCAAGTCAGCCAAGGGATTCAAGAAACCTGGCTGTCGGAGCAAAAATCCCGCCAACTTGAAGCCTTGACGCAAAAATTACAGCAAGTCGAACAAGCCTTACGGGAAAGTGCGATCGCGCTGCGGAATCATAACCGAGTCTTAACCCAATTAGCCAAAAGTCCCGCTATTCATCAAGGGGATTTAAACGCCGCTTTCGCTGAAATTACTCAAGCGGGTGTACAAAGTCTGGGCGTTGAAC